>JAAURU010000315.1 GCA_012032075.1 Flavobacterium sp. | reverse complement strand
TTTCCAATTATTGGTGATTTTCTCATGTTGTCCGTAAGTGGTACTTGAGAGAACCAGCACTAGGATAAGATAATCAAAAAAGTTTTTTTCATGAATGTTACTTATAAAATTATTATTGAACTATTGTTTTATCAAAAACCATTGCGATGGCTTTTGCTTGACGTTTTTTAGAACGTTCATAACTTCCCGCTGCTGGAGCGCTATAAGCTTTTGGTGAAGCTAATCTTAGTTTAACTAAATCAAAATTCATCAACATATAACTGTAAGCTCCCATGTTTTTTGGCTCTTCTTGTGACCAAACATAATCCTCTACATTTGGATAGCTTGCAATAACTTCTTTTATTTGCTCTATTGCTAATGGAAATAATTGCTCTAAACGAACTACTGCAACATCATTTCTATTTAATTCTTTTCTTTTAACAATTAAATCATAATATACTTTACCTGTACAGAAAACTAAAGTTTTGATAGCTTTTTTATCGGACACATTTGGATCATCTATTATTTCTTGGAATTGTCCGTTGGCTAATTCATCGACTTTTGAAACTGCTAATTCATGACGCAATAAACTCTTTGGTGTGAATACAATTAAAGGTTTACGGAATTTACTTTTCATTTGCCTTCTTAACAAATGGAAGAAGTTTGCAGGAGTAGTACAATCGGCAATATACATATTGTGTTTGGCACACATTTGTAAATAACGTTCCATTCTTGCTGAAGAATGTTCTGCCCCTTGATTTTCATAACCATGTGGTAATAACATGACTAACCCGTTTTGATTGTTCCACTTGTCTTCACCCGCAGAAATATACTGGTCAATCATAATTGGGCACCATTGAAAAATCTCCAAATTGCGCTTCCCAAATGGTTAAAGTATTTGGTGATGCTAATGCATAACCATATTCAAATCCTACAACAGCATATTCTGAAAGTAGTGAATTGTAAATATAAAAATCTCCTTTTCGATCTTTAATATCATTTAGCAATACCACTTCCTCTTCAGAAGCTTCTGCTTTAATTACAGCATGACGGTGTGAGAATGTTCCTCTTTCTACATCTTGACCTGAAATACGTACATCGTAACCTTCTTTCAATAAAGTTCCATAGGCTAATAATTCACCCATTTCCCAATATAGTTCATCTTTTTCAAAGTACATTTCCCTTCTAACCTCGACGATTTTAGCAATTTTACTAATGAATTTTTTATCAGTAGGTAATTGTGTAATAGTTTTGGCAATTTCAGTTAAACTGTTTTTATCAAAAGTTGTATCTTGTTTTAAAAGCATCCCATCCATTGAAACCTGTTCGAAACCAGTCCATTCGTTTTGCATAAATGGTGTAATAACTGTCAAATCTTTTTTACGAGATTCTTCTAAGTTTTCATCGAGTTTTGCTTTGTATTTATCTTCTAATTCTTTTACATAGTTAGCATTGATAATTCCATCTTTTATTAACTTTTCTGCATAAATATCTCTTGCATTTTTATGCTTTGCAATTGCTTTATACAAAATAGGTTGCGTAAATTTAGGCTCATCCCCTTCATTATGCCCATATTTTCTGTATCCTAATAAATCTATAAATACATCTCCACCAAATTGCATTCTATAATCTAGTGCAAATAACATCGCATGCACTACAGCTTCTGCATCATCTGCATTGACATGAAGTACTGGAGAAAGTGTTACTTTAGCAATATCAGTACAATATGTAGAAGAACGAGCGTCTAAATAATTTGTTGTAAAACCTACTTGATTATTAATAACCAAATGAATCGTTCCACCTGTTTTATAACCATCTAGTTTTGCCATTTGAATGATTTCATATACTATACCTTGTCCAGCAATGGCCGCATCACCATGTAAAGCAATTGGTAATACTTTTGAAAAATCATTTGGATAATTTCTATCTTGTTTTGCTCTTGCAATTCCTTCAATGACAGCTCCAACAGTTTCTAAGTGAGAAGGATTAGGTGCTAAATTCAAGTTTTATTTTTTTTCCTGAATCGGTAACCCTATCAGAAGTTAAGCCTAAGTGATATTTTACATCTCCATCGAAATACATATCATCATCATAATCCTTACCGTCAAACTCTGAGAATATATTTTGTGAGTTTTTTCCAAAAATGTTTGCCAATACATTCAAACGCCCTCTATGAGCCATTCCCATTACAAATTGTTCCACTCCTTTTTCTGCAGCTGCTACAATTAAGGCATCAAGAGCAGGAATAGCGGCTTCACAACCTTCTAATGAGAATCGTTTTTGACCCACATATTTCGCATGAAGAAAAGTTTCAAAAGAAACCGCTTCATTTAGTTTTCCTAGAATATTCTTTTTTTGGTCTGCCGTAAAACTTGGCTGATTATCATTAATATCTAATCTATTTTTAATCCAGTCTTGAATTTCTGGATTACGAATGTACATGTACTCTACACCTATAGAAGAACAATACACATTTTCTAAATGTTTAATAATTTCATCTAGCGAACTAGGTTTCATATTCAACATTTTAGCTGCATCAAAAACAGTATTCCTATCGGCTTGAGACAAACCAAAGTTTTCTATCGCTAAATTAGGAGAATGTATTCTACGTTCTCTTACAGGATTTGTTTTGGTAAATAAGTGACCTCTTGTTCTATAGCCTTCAATTAACTTTAAAACATTAAATTCTTTCAGTATTTTTTCCGCATTTTCAGTTACTGTAGTGTTTCCACTAGCCATAGCTGTTAATTGCTCTACTGGACTTGCAAATTCATTTGCAAAATCGAAACCTTGGAAAAAACTTCTCCAACTTGGTTCTACAGTATCAGGATTTTGTAAATATTGATCGTATAAATCTGCGAAAAAAGCAGTATGTGCAGCATTTAAAAAGGAAAACCTATCCATATTGTGGTCTTAATGACGATTTGGTTAAAAAAATATTATGCAAAAGTAAAACATTTGTCATAATCTTTTAAAGAAATTCGTACTTTTATAACATAAATTTTAGAAAATAAGGCATGGAAAAGCATAAAATCTCTTTTTTAACAAATTTATTTCTTTTTGTAGTTTTTTTTACACACATTCCAAATGGCTATTCCCAAGAAAATGAAAATATGGATACAAAAAGTGTCTTTTGGCAAAAAGTACAGTTTGGAGGTGGACTTGGATTAGGTTTTGGTACTGGTTTTACAAATATTTCCGTTGCACCATCAGCCATTTATAACTTTAATGAATACTTTGCAACTGGATTAGGTGTTCAATATAGTTATGTAAAACAACGCAACTTTTACCAATCTAATATTTATGGGGGAAGTGTTCTTGCTTTATTTAATCCAATCGAACAAATTCAACTTTCTACAGAATTAGAACAGCTAAGAGTAAACACATCTTACGACTCTTTTTATGGAGGATTTTCAGATGATTTTTGGAACACTGCTTTATTTCTTGGAGCTGGATATCGCACTCAAAATGTTACTATAGGATTGCGATATAATGTTTGTATAAAGAAAATCAAGGGGTTTATGCCAATGCTTTTATTCCTTTTGTAAGAGTGTTTTTTTAAAAATGACTTGAAATGAAAAAAATATTTTCTACACTAATTCTATTTTCATTTATTAGTTTTCACAAACTAATAATTCAACTACTCTTCCAAATTTGAATACTATTTCAATTAATACTGTTTTTAAAATACAACCTATTTATCTTAACGCTACAAAAAAAACTTTTTCAACTATTAATTTTACTAGTTTTAATAATAGTATAGGGGTAGAATATAACTATATAAAAACAAACAAAACTTATAAATTAAGTAGTTTAAAAAGTACCATAAATTTAAATAATAGAAATAATATAAGTTCTTTTAATCCAAACGGAGTCAGTACTATTAGTGCTGCATTAATTATTGGAACTTTAAATTTAATTTTCAGTAATTAATACTTATTCCTAAACCACACTTTTTGCCATTCTCTTTTTAGAATAAGAAAAGTAACTTGTTCTGCTAATTGTGAAATATCGGTTCCATCTAGTTTTTTTACTTGATCTTCAGGCACATCAATTATGTAAAGCAGGTTTAAATATTCGGCAAATTTATATTGGATAAGCTTGTATATTTTTTCGTATACCAATGTTTTCAATTCGAAAGGGAAAATATCTAAAGGAATATCTATAGCCTCGTTAGCCAAAGCAAAATCTTTATTAGTTTGCTCAATCAATTTGAAATACAAATTATTTTCTTCTGATTGATTGATTAAGTCGTCTATATCTGCTGGTTGTATATACATAGTTTTAAATTCCAAAAATAAATTCCAAATTCCAAAAAAGTCCAATTGGAATTTGGAGTTTTAAAAAATTGGAGTTTTTATTATACACTTCTGTTCATTAATCGCTCACCAAAAGTTTTCAAAATTGCTTTTTTTTCTGTAGAAATATTTATTTTTTCTAATGTTTCAAATGCTTTTAAAGTATAGTCTTTGATGGCATCTTGGGTGGCTTTTGAAGCACCTGAATTATTAAAAATCTCTTTAACTGATTCAATTTTATTTGTATTGTCCATTGGTTGGATAGAAAACAAATGCATTAATTGCTCTTTTTCTTCTGGCCGACCAAATTCTACTGCTTTTTAAATACAAATAAGTCTT
>JAAURU010000314.1 GCA_012032075.1 Flavobacterium sp. | reverse complement strand
GATCTACCGCTACGGCCCGTGCCGCGCCGACGCCCGCTGGCGCTGGATCACCTGGGGCAGCATCGCCGCCGCTTTGCAGCCGGCCGTCGACCGAATTTCCCGGTTCGCCTCCAATAAAGAAAATCGCTGTAGCTGGCAAACTCCGGGGATGACAATGGTTTGTGGAGACAGTCATACTTCAACACATGGAGCTTTTGGAACAATTGCATTTGGTATAGGAACAAGTCAAGTAGCTCAAGTATTTGCTAGTCAATGTTTATTATTAAATAAACCAAAAAGTTTACGTGTTTCTGTAAATGGTAAATTGGCTAAAGGAGTTACTCCAAAAGATGTAATTTTATATATAATTTCGCAAATTGGCACTAATTCAGGAACAGGATATTTTTGTGAATATGCAGGAAACGTATTTCAAGAAATGTCGATGGAAGGCCGAATGACAGTTTGTAACATGAGTATCGAAATGGGTGCTCGTGGAGGAATGATTGCTCCAGATGAAGTAACATTTGAATACATAAAAGGAAGAGAATTTGCTCCAAAAGGTGATGCATTATCTGAAAAAATTGAATATTGGAAAACACTTCCTACTGATGAAGGTGCAATTTTTGATAAAGAATATCATTTTGATGCGGCAGATATCGCTCCAATGATTACTTATGGTACAAATCCAGGAATGGGAATTAAAATAAATGAAAATATTCCTGTTCAAGATGATGCCTCTTTTGATAAAGCTTTAGAATATATGGGTTTTAAAAAAGGAGAATCGTTACTTAACAAACCTATTAATTATGTATTTATAGGTAGTTGTACTAATTCTAGAATTGAAGATTTTAGAATTGTTGCTAATTATATTAAAGGCAAGCAAAAAGCTAAAAATGTAAATGCTTTAATTGTACCTGGTTCGCAAAAAGTGGCTAAGCAAATTGTAGAAGAAGGATTAACTGAAATTTTTGAAGCTGCTGGTTTTCAAATTCGTCAACCAGGTTGCTCAGCTTGTTTAGCTATGAATGATGATAAAATTCCTGCTGGTGAATATTGTGTTTCTACATCTAATAGAAATTTTGAAGGAAGACAAGGGCAAGGTTCTAGAACATTATTGTCGAGTCCGTTAGTAGCCGCTGCAATTGCTGTTGAAGGAAAAATTATTGATATTACAAAACACTTAAATTAAATGGAAAAGTTTATCACCTTACATTCAAAAGCAGTTCCTTTACCAGTAGAAAATATCGATACTGATCAAATTATTCCTGCTCGTTTTTTAAAAGTCACTAATAAAATAGGTTTTGGTAATAACCTTTTTAGAGATTGGAGATATGATGAAAATGATTTGCCAATTGCTACTTTTGTTCTTAATAATCCTATTTATTCAGGCAAAATATTAGTTGCAGGAGACAATTTTGGTTGTGGAAGTAGTAGAGAACATGCAGCATGGGCTTTAACCGATTATGGTTTTAAAGTAATTGTTTCGAGTTATTTTGCTGATATTTTTAAAGGGAATGCATTAAACAATGGATTATTGCCTATACAAGTTTCACCAGATTTTTTGGCAGCAGTATTAACTTTGATTCAAAAAGAACCAAATACACAATTAATTGTCGATTTAGAAGCACAAACGATTAAAGTTGATGGTTTAAATTTGCAAGAAACATTTGAAATTGATGCCTACAAAAAGTTATGTATGATAAATGGTTATGATGATATTGATTTTTTAATTAGTAACAAAGAAAAAATTGAAGCTTTTGAAGCAAATAGAAGTAAAAAAGAAGCGATAGTTATTTAAATATTGAAATTATGAACTTGAGAATAGCAGTTTTATCTGGAGATGGAATAGGACCAGAGGTAACAAAAGAATCGGTCAAAGTGTTAAAAGCTATTGCTGAAACATACGGACATACTTTTGAATTCAAAGAAGCATTAGTTGGTGCTATTGCAATTGATGAAACAGGAAATCCTTTGCCTGAAGAAACATTGGATTTGTGTAAAAATAGTGATGCAGTTGTTTTTGGAGCTATTGGTGACCCAAAATACGATAATAATCCAGATGCAAAAGTGCGTCCAAGAGCAAGGATTACTAAAATTGAGAAAAGAATTAGGTTTGTTTGCAAATATAAGACCTATCAATGCTTACGATTCTTTGTTAGATAAATCTCCACTAAAAAGAGATATTATTCAAGGAACTGATATGGTAATTTATAGAGAACTAACTGGTGGAATTTACTTTGGAGAGAAGAAATTAAGTGAAGATGGAAAAGTTGCATCAGATTTATGTGAATATTCTCAATATGAAATTGAACGTATTGCACATTTAGCTTTCAAAGCTGCTCAAGTAAGAAGAAAAAAAGTTACTTTAGTTGATAAAGCAAATGTTTTAGAATCGTCTAGATTGTGGAGAAGAGTAGTTACTGAAATTGCTAAACTTTATCCACATGTAGCTTTAGAATTTTTATTTGTAGATAATGCAGCGATGCAAATGATATTAAATCCAAGTCAGTTTGATGTTATTTTAACTGAAAATATGTTTGGTGATATTATTTCAGATGAAGGAAGTGTAATAGGAGGTTCCATTGGTTTGTTAGCATCAGCTTCTGTTGGAAATGGAACGGCTTTATTTGAGCCTATTCATGGTTCTTATCCTCAAGCAACAGGTAAAAATATAGCCAATCCAGTTGCGTCTATTTTAAGTGCAGCAATGCTATTGGAACATTTTGGATTAAATGCTGAGGCAAATTTGGTAAAAAAATGTGTTGAAAGTACCTTAAATGACAATATAGTTTCGGTAGATATTAATAAAGAAAATCCATCTTCAACCACTTTAATCGGAGATACTATATCAAAATGATATTGCTTCAGCAAGCTAATATTGGTACATCACATTTTGAAAATATTAAATTAGGAAAATCAGTTTATATATAGTGTCTAAATATAAATATTAATAATAAAGGCTAATATTACTTTGATGGTAAATTAGCCTTTTTTAGTTGAACTTCTATACGATATAAGGTGGTTTTATATTACTTTTAATTTATTAGTAAAAGAAGTATTATCATTTTTTATAACTTTTACAACATAAGTTCCTTCAAGAATTAAACGACTACTTACTTGTAATTTGATATAATTATCATTTAAAACTGTAAAGCTTGTTTTAAAAATATTTCCTGCTAAATCAATAATATGAACTTCACTAACAGTTTTAGCACTAACTCTAACGTTCAAATAATCTCCTTTACTAATTTCTTCTGGAAATATGTATTCAGATTTTACAGTTTTCTTTTTTGTTTCTGTTTTTTCAGTACTTGCTATTGCTGCTTTTTTATTGGCATCCTTATCAGTGTTCGAAACTTCAATATCATCAATCTCAATTTTTGAATAATGTTCATTAGTTGTAGAATTATTAGAAGTTACTGAAGGGAAAATCCAAATTTGAGTATTATTAGTTTCTGGTGAATATTTAAAAGTTATAGTTTCCCAATTATTAGTTGACTTTGTAATATCTTTATTCCATATTAATTCACTTTTTTGTGAAGTATTTTTTTCACTACTTTCATTACTGTAATTCAATCCTGAAGTTGCTTTAATAGATACTAGAGAGGATTTGTTATTTGTAGCAACTTTTATTTTAAATGAAATTCGATAAGTTTCTCCAACTTTAAAATTATAATTGGAGTAAATACCTTCAATTTTATTAGTAAAACTGGAAAGTAATGCCCATTTGTTTCCATTTGATTCTCCTGCAACAATGGGGTAACCGCTACTGGCATACCAGTTTTTTACACATGTAGGATTAATAAAACCGTTTCCTACACAACTACTTTCTAAACTACTATTTACTATGTTTTGGGCTTTAATGGTAACGATTAGTAGAAATAGAATGTAGGTTAATAACATTTTTTTCATGTAACAATAATTTGAGGCTTTCTTAGCTTGGTTAAGTGTAACAAAAATAGCTAATTGTAAATAAAATATTGCAAAAATGGTTTTTATTTTTATGAGTGAAATTATTAAGAATCAATTAATTAAAGTTTCTCACAAAAATCATACTAATTGTTATTTAATAGGATTACCAACTTCCACCAGCTCCACCACCAGAAAAGCCTCCACCACCGAAGCCTCCTCCAAATCCACCACCAGAAGAACCACCAAAACTACCTCCACCGTTTCCACGACCAAGACTGCTTAAAATGATTACATCCATCAAATCAGGACCTGAAAATCTTCCTGATCCACCATTTCGATTACCATTATTTTTATTTCTTGAAATTAAGAAGATTAAAATCACAATGAATACTACAAATATTATGAAGGGAAATGCACTTCCTTTACCATTTTCCTTTCTACTTCCTTTATATGTTCCTTTTATTACTTCAAAAATAGCTGTAGTTCCTTTATCTAAGCCATTGAAATAGCTTCCAGCTTTAAATTCGGGAATAATAACATTTCTTACAATTTCACCAGTAATTCCAGCTGTTAAATATTGTTCTAGCCCATAACCTGGTGAAATCCAAATTTCTCTATCATTTTTTGAGAGTAAAACGAGTACACCATTATCTTCTTTGGCTTGACCTATTCCCCATTCTTGTGCCCATTTTGGGGTTAAAACACCAATGCTTTCTCCTTTTAAATCATCAATTGTAATAATAACAATTTGTGTTGT
>JAAURU010000313.1 GCA_012032075.1 Flavobacterium sp. | reverse complement strand
CCATTTCAGATCCATTTGGAAAAATTGAGCATAAAGTTAAAGCTCCTAATAGTGGTTATTTAATTAATGCTAATGATGCACCAATTGTTTATCAAGGTGATGCTATATTTCATATTTCAACAGTTTTAGAAAATGACTAAGAGTGAATTAAGACTAAAGTACAAAGTATTAAGAAAACAAATTTCTACTGAAGAAATAGAAGAAAAAAGTTTGGCTATTGCCAATCAATTGATTCAAATGGACATTTGGAACAGAACCTATTATCATATTTTTTTACCCATTGAAGAACAAAAAGAAGTAAACACCGAATACATTTTACAAATTCTAGCAGGGAAAGACAAAGAAATTGTGATTTCAAAAAGTGATTTTAAAACGATTTCCATGACTCATTATTTGTTGACTGATAATACAAAAATTAAAAAAAACGAATACAGCATTCCTGAACCCATAAATGGTTTAGTTGTTCCTACTGAAATGATTGATGTGGTATTTGTACCTTTATTAGCATATGATAAACAAGGAAACAGAATTGGCTACGGAAAAGGGTTTTACGATAAATTTCTTTCTGAATGTAAACCTAATGTAATAAAAATAGGATTGTCTTTTTTGAACCTGAAATTTTAATTCAAGACGTGTTTGAAAATGATGTGAAATTAGATTTTTGTGTTACTTCTACAAAAATATTTATTTTCTAAATCTAAAACCACTAAAAATTAATACTTTAGCCATAAAATTAGAATAATTAATATGATTATTCACAACTATAAAACAAACAAACATGAAAAAGTATCTTTTATTAATTTTAACACTACTCTTCTCTATTAGCTATTCGCAAACAGAAAAAGAGGAATTTGAAACTATGGTTGAAGCAGAGATGAAAGCAGCCTCTTCAACTCAAAATTTTAGAGTCAATCCAAATACTCTAAATTACGATATAACCAATCAAGAGTTACGTTTTACTGTTGATCCAGCTATTTTTTCAATTGCTGGAAAAGTAACATCTACCTTTACTGCTTTATCAAACATGAATTCGGTTGTATTTGATTTTTACAAAAAGACTTCTAATCCATTTACTATTAGTTCTGTTAAAATGAACAATGCTAACCTTTCCTTTGTTCATAATGCAAATCACGAATTAGTTATTACTTTACCTTCAACATTAACTACCGGAAATAGTGCAACTGTAGAAATAACATATAGTGGAGCTCCTTCAACTGGTGAGCAAGCTTTTACGACTGGAACACATGCTGGAACACCGGTTTTATATACACTTTCTGAACCTTATGGAGCAAGAGATTGGTGGCCTTGTAAACAAGATTTGAATGATAAAATTAGTAGCATAGATGTTTATCTTACTGCACCAAGCCAGTATGTAAGTGTTTCTAACGGTTTACAACAAAGTGCTATTGATAATGGAAATGGGACAAAAACTACACATTTTCATCATGGTTATCCTATTCCTGCTTATTTGGTAGCAATAGCTGTAACTAATTATACTATTTACAATCAACAAGGTGGTTTAGGAACAACTGCAAAACCTTTTTTCCCTATAGTAAATTATCTATATCCAGAAAGCGCACCAACAAATCAAACAAATCTTTCTGTTACTCCAACAATAATTAATTTGTATGAAAATTTAATTGGAGAGTATCCTTTTAGAAATGAAAAATATGGCCATGCCCAATTTGGATGGCCTGGTGGAATGGAACACACAACAGTTTCCTTTATGGGAAGTTTTGGTCGTGGCTTAATTGCACATGAAATGGCTCATCAATGGTTTGGAGATAAAAATAACCTGTGGCAGTTGGAAAGACATTTGGTTAAATGAAGGAATTACAGAATATATGTCGGGTTTAGTAGTAGAAAATTTAGATGGTAATTCCAATTTTATTAATTGGAAAAACAGTAAAATAAGTAGTATTACTTCCCAACCTAACGGTAATTTATATTTAACAGATACTCAAATTACAGATGTTAATAGAATATTTAGTAACAGGATAACCTATAATAAAGGTTCAATGGTTACTCATATGATTCGTTATAAAATGGGTGACACAAATTTCTTCCAAGCCTTAAAAAATTACTTAGCCGATCCTAATTTAGCTTATAAATATGCCATAACTCCTCAATTTAAAAGTCATTTAGAAAGTGCTTCTGGAATAAATTTTACAGAATTTTTTAATGATTGGGTTTATAATGAAGGATATCCAACCTATTCTATAACAGTACAAAACATAAGTAATGGTCAAGCCAAAATTACAGTAAATCAAACTCAATCAGATGCTTCAGTCAGTTTCTTTGAAATGCCTTTAACGATTCAATTAAATGGAGTCAGCGGACAAACACAAAATTTTGTGGTAAACAATACCTTCAACAATCAAGAGTTTATTGTAAATGTTCCTTTTCCAGTTACCAATGTCGTTTTCGACCCAAATAAGGATATTATTTCAAGAGACAATACTGCAACTTTAGGTATTTCTAATTTTGAATTAAACGCTTCGGTATTGGTTTATCCAAATCCAACAACTAATGAACTTAATATTGAATTACCAAATTCCATTTTATTAGAAAAAGTCGAATGTTATAATTCCTTAGGTCAATTAATTTTGGAAAAAAACACTTCAAATTTTCCTGTTACAGAATTATCTTCTGGAATACATTTCCTTAAAATAACCACAAATGAAGGTGTAGTTAATAAAAATTTTATAAAAAAATAATCTCATTATAAAATAATGATAAAAAGTAAGGTGAAAACCTTACTTTTGCTTTTAAATAAAAAATAAAAACAAATGATTCAATTAGCTCAAATTCTATTTATACTTTCAGTATTAGTTATTCTTCACGAATTTGGTCATTACATAACAGCTAGAATGTTTAAAGTAAGAGTAGAGAAATTCTACTTATTTATGGATGCAGGATTTTCATTAATTAAGAAAAAAATTGGGGAAACCGAATGGGGAATTGGATGGTTACCAATTGGTGGCTATGTTAAACTTTCAGGAATGATTGATGAAAGTATGGATACTGAACAAATGAAACAAGAGCCTCAATCCTGGGAATTTCGTTCAAAACCAGCTTGGCAACGTTTAATTATTATGTTAGGTGGAATTATAGTTAACGTATTATTAGCATGGTTAATTTTCACAGTAATGTACACAACTGCGGGTAAAAAATATATTGCTACTCAAGTGTTACAAGAAAATGGATTACAGTTTGGAGAAGTAGGACAAAGTGTAGGCTTTCAAAATGGTGATAAAATTGTTTCTGTTGATGGAAAATTCAAAGAAAATTTCAACCGAATGACAATGGATATTCTATTTAGTGAAGAAGTAAAAGTAGATAGAAAAGGAGAGATTGTAACATTAAATTTAACCGATGAACAAATAGGAGAAATTATAAGTAAAGAAGGTAAGAATTTTATAGGAGCACGCACAACAGATACAAAAGTTGACTCTATCATAGCAAAATCAGCGGCAGATAAATCAGGTTTAAAAGTAGGAGATTCTATATTATCGATTAATGGTCAAAAAATTAGGTTTTTTGATGAGTTTGGAACAGAATTAAGAAAAAATAAAGAACAGAAAGTGTCTGTTGTTGTGTTAAGAAATCAACAAACAGATACATTACAAGCAAATGTTTCAAAAGAAGGGACATTAGGGTTTATTGTCGAATCAAAACCTAATGAAGATTATTTAATTCAACAGAAATTAAGTTTTATAGAAGCGTTTCCAGCTGCTGTACAAGAATCTTGGGCATTATTAGTATATAACGTAAAAAGTCTAAAATTAATTGTAAGACCAAAAACAGGAGCATACAAGCAAGTACAAAGTCCTATAGGAATTGCGCGTCGTTTACCAGATACTTGGAATTGGGAATTTATATGGAATTTTACTGCACTTTTTTCAATAGGCTTAGCGTTTATGAACTTATTACCAATACCAGGTTTAGATGGTGGACATGCTCTTTTTACCATTGCAGAAATGATTACTGGAAAAACTTTAAGTGATAAAGCAATGGGATATGTTCAAACAGGTGGAATGATTATCTTATTGACATTGATGGCATTAACATTTGGTAAAGATATTTACTTTTGGATAAGTGAAACTTTCTTTACAAAAAATTAAAAAAAAGTAGAAAAAATGTTTGTAAATATAAAATTGTGTTCTATATTTGCACTCGCAAAAAAGGCATAACACCTTCCTCCTTAGCTCAGCTGGTTAGAGCATCTGACTGTTAATCAGAGGGTCCTTGGTTCGAGCCCAAGAGGGGGAGCTTTCTTAGACTCCTCGCCATTTTGGCGGGGAGTTTTTATTTTTAGGAGCCTGAAAGGCTTGTGTTTACTAAGGATGAGCGCAATTAACTCATTGATAAAAGCGGTTCGATAACTGTTTTTTGGCTCCCTCTCATGGATACAAAGAATAAATATGTTGAGAAAAAATGGCCATTAAAACAAAAGCCATTTGTAATGAAGGAGTTAGAATGTAAGTTGCTTATCATCAGTTAGTACGAATATTCGTCACTATGATTGAGAAATAAAAATAAGTTTAAGATGAGGCTAAAAAGACGAAAATTTCATATTTTTAGCCTTTCAAAAAAGTTCTTTGACATAAAATAAAATGGACGTAAGGCGTGAAGATAAGAATCTATCC
>JAAURU010000312.1 GCA_012032075.1 Flavobacterium sp. | reverse complement strand
TGATCATAGCTACGATATAATTAGAAGTTTTTCAGTTTTTAAAAAATTGATCTAATGAATTTTATTTTCAATAAATACATCTTCTAGAATTCGTAATAAAAAATAACAAAACCAGAAATTGCAAACGAAGCTAAAAATCCAATTATTAATCGCTTTAAATGAAACCTATTCTTTCGAAATATTTATCTAATTGAATAAATATAAGTGCATTTGCCATGTACAAAACAACAGCATAAAGCATTGTATATAAAAAATTCCACTTAATGTTTTCTATACTTGGTAAGCTTTGATTTAAAACTAAATTAATTACTTGTAAGACAATAAAAATAATTACTCCTAATAACAATGCTTTTTTAATTTCTCTTAGATAATTCATTCTAAATATTAATTATTTTTTACATTTAGCCAACTCTTCCTTTGCTCGTTCCAAACCCCATGTAGGATGAAAAGGAGTTTCCGGTTTAAAGTTAGTAAAAAGTTCTATAGATTTTTCTAATTGCGCGCACATTGGTTTAGTATCTTGACCAAAATAAGCAGCCATTCCTATTTCATAAGAGGCTTTTTGAAACACTACTCTAGGGTTTTCTGGTGCTATTTTATAAGCTTTATTATAAATATACATCACATCACCGGATAATTTTTGTCCATTAGTCATAGGATCATATACAATCCAAGCTGTGTGAATCATGGCTTGCATTACTAAAACTTCTGGATTATCTAAAGCTACTCTATTCATTTTGTCTTGAGCTTTTTGAGCTAACTCTAAAAGTGTTTTTACTTTTGTTTTATCTTCCATATAACGAAAAGCCTGTGTTGTATTAATTAATGTAATATAATAATTTGGTAACCAATTTTGTTCGTCAACCGAAGCTATTCTCTCAAATAAGGCAATCGCTTCTGTTGGTTTATCTTGTTTCCATAAGCCTAAGGCTTCTTGCATTCCTTTTTCGTATTGTGCTTGTGTAGTTACTACTGAAATAAAGAAAATTGCGATAAAAGTGATAATTCGTGTCATAATGTTTAATTTTTAAATTGTTAGTGTTTTTGTTATCGGTTGTCTGTTCTCCGTTTTCTGTTATTTTTTATCTATTGTGTATTAATATCTTTCCTACTTCCCTCTTCCAGCTTAATAATAGAACAAATTTCGGTTAGATTACTTTCAAATAAAATTCCTTTCTACCGAACTGTCGTTTTTTGAGGATGAAATGTTATTCATTTAATTTGATTTTTATTTTTAAGTCATTGTTTGCAATAAATTTAGCATCTTCATATTTCGGTGGTCCCATAAAACCTTTTGCATTATTAGATGATGCATAGTCTTCTTTTGGAATTCCCATCATATTTTTATCCATAACACCATTATTATTTTCATCATGGTAAATTGATACTGCATACTCTCCTTTTTTAAGTCCTTTAAAAACGACTTTTGCTTGCTGGTCTTTAATTTCTGAGGATAAGCTAACTAAGGTAGATTTTAAAAAAGTCCCTTTAGAATCATACAAGCCTACTTTTACATTCCCTGTATTGCTTTTAAATCCAGACATATTAACTTCTAAATTTATTGTTTGTGCTTTTAAAAAACTGCACATTAAAATAGCGGTTGTTAAAATTAATTTTTTCATAATATTTAATGTTTATAGTGTAAATTTAATTTGAGCTAGTCAATTTAAAAATTGATTAAAACCGAACTGTTGTTTTTGAGGATGAATTGTTTTTTTAGTACTTAGTGAATAGTGATTAACCAAACCAAAACGACTAATTACCAATCACTAGTTACTAATAACTCCTTTACAAATTATTCAAATTATTCGTTTTCTTATTATCACTCATGGTCCAAAAGAATCCAACAAAGAAAAACTGATTTGCAGGTTGTGTAATAGCTTGTCTTCGAAATTGTCCGTTTGTATCTAGAGTATTGGCATATTGGTATCCAAAAATATTATTTGCATTTAGCACATTGGTAACTGAAAAGAATAAAATCTTTTGTTGGGAAAGTAAGTATGCCCAACTCAAACTTAAATTATTAAAAGATTTTGTTTTTTCATTCATAAATTCAGTTGTATTAGGATTATTATAAGGTCTTCCAGAATTGAATGTATAAGTAGCACTAATTTGTGATTTTAATTTGTCTGACCAATATTTGGTAACAACCGAAAAATTATGATTGGCAATAAAACTAGGAGTAACTTCTTTTGTATAATTTTTATAATCACGTTCTGAATCGATAAACGAATACGACACCCAATAATCTAAGTTTTTAATAGTCTTATTGTCTCTCCAAAATAAATCGATACCTTTTGCATAACCAAAACCAGCATTAGTATAATTACTATTGAAAATTGGTTGATTTCCATCATATTTTACTAAATCATCATAATTTTTAAAATACCCTTCAACTCGTAACATTCTTCCTTCTTTATTATACATATAATTTAGAATGTAATGTTGAGTTTTCTCATAATCCAAATTTGAATTATACTTTAAATAATCTGCATTAGCGGTTTGATTGAAATTACCATAAGCCATTGAAATTTGACTATTTTCTGCTATCTTATAAGCAAGAGAAACTCTCGGTTCAATGGTATAATCATCAATAATAGATGCCTTCGAAGAACGTAAACCCACATTCATTGCCATTTTCTTAGAGAAGAAGATTTCAGCTTCCGTAAAAACAGCAGTCATATTATTTTGATAACCATAATCAAATCGGTTGTTTGAAAAGTGGTATAATTTTCGTCAAAATTAGTATAGAAAAAATCACCACCTACATTCAATTTAATTCTACTAGTAATGGTTTGACGCAATTTCAGTTTATAATGCAACGCTCTTTCATAGTTTTGCAATAAATCATTTTGAATCCCAATTTCATTTTGGCCATAGCCAAAGCCGAAACCTGTTTGTACTTGTAAATTATCATTCAAATACCCTTATAACTTGTATTGAAATAAAAGTTTTTATTTTGAATAGCTACGTTTATTTTTTCAGCAAAATTCACATCTTTTTGATTAATATCGAAAGTAGTATAATCTAAAGCACCATACACTTTTAAAAGTCCGTTTTAAATTTTCTACGATACACACTTTCTCCACCATAAGCTTGAATAGGTTTGTTCCAATCTAAGTTTTGAGGCACTAAAACTTGATAAGGTGTAAAATTGAAATAATTTGCATTAAAACTCAACGAACTTTTCTCCCATTTTCTAGTTCTTCCCAAACCAACACCAAGTGACATAATTGAAATATCTGTCTGATTTTGAACAGGTTCATTAATGGTGTTTAATAATAATACACTCGATAACGCATTTCCATATTCTGCACTGTAACCACCTGTTGAAAATGTTATTCCATCAAACAAAAAAGGAGAAAACCGACTTCTTGTTGGCAAATTATTAGCAGTTGCTCCATAAGGTTGAGCCACACGAATACCATCTACAAAAGTTTGTGTTTCATCACTTTCTCCACCACGAACAAATAATCTTCCGCTCTCTCCTACTGTTTGTGTTCCTGGTAAAGTTTCCAATGCTCCAATTATATTTCCCACTGAACCAGCAGTAGTAACAATATCCAAAGGTTTTAAAGCAGTTGTTTTAGAATTGTCTCCAGCACTAAATGTTCCTGCAGAAACCACAACAGCATCTAAAGTGTTTATGTTTTCTTTTAAAGTAAAAGTTTTTGGTTTATAATTCTCAATAGTGATTTTTGAAGCAATGGTTTCATAAGACATAAAACTAATTTGCAAAATTTGTTCACCTTTTGCAGTAGTTTCAAACTTAAAATTTCCTTTAACATCTGAAATTGCACCATCATAAGTACCTTTTATGAAAATATTAGCGCTAGAAATAGGTTGTCCAAATTCATCTTGAATAGTTCCTGTTATTTCAACTTGCGAAAAACTTAAAGTTGTTATAAATACTACTAAAATTGTAAAAAATGCTTTCATCGTTTTTGATTATTTATCGTTTTGATGAAGCAAAGTTGTTTAAAATGATATCCTAATAAAATTTACATTTTCCGAACTGTAGATTTTTAAGGATGAATTGTGGAAAGTTGGAAGATGGAAACCATATGTTAGAAATTGATTTTTGATATTGTTTTTTTTGGAATTTGGAATTTGGAATTTTATATTTTGGAATTTCAATTTTGAACTAGAAAATAATCCTTACTTTTGCCTTTCCTAAAATTTCAAGATTATGATTTATAAATTCCGAGCAATTCTCGATGACGAAGAAGATATTTTTAGAGATATTGCAATAGAAAAAGAAGCAACTTTAGAAGATTTACATAACGCTTTAGTTAATGCCTTTGGTTTTGATGGTACTGAAATGGCTTCTTTTTATACTTGTGATGATACTTGGAATCAGGAAGAAGAAATTCCTATGTTTGATACTGGTGATATTCCAGGTGAGCAAAAAACAATGGCCGATTATCAATTAATGGAGATCTTAGATACTGAAAACACTAAAATAATCTATGTATATGATTTCATTAATATGTGGACATTTCTTGTCGAACTAGCTGCGGTAGAAGAAGTGTCTGCTGGCGTTATTTATCCTGATTTGCTATTTAGTCATGGGATGATGCCATTAGATTCTGGAGAAAAAAAGTTTTGAAGCAGAACACGATGATTTCAGTTCAGAGTTTGAAGACGATCTTGATGA
>JAAURU010000311.1 GCA_012032075.1 Flavobacterium sp. | reverse complement strand
CCTTTAGACCCATATCATCTTTTCAAAAGCGAAAATCAAAATAATTGATCATATAGACAACAAAAAACGAATTTGGTTTGAAAGAAAAAAAGATTGTTCTAAAAAATGTTCATACAAACTTAGAGTCTCTAATATATGAATCCCACAATAAAAAATTCTGTACTTCATTAGCTGTATTTAAACCAACAAAAATAATAGACTTTACAGCTGTTGAAGTAGAAAGAGAATGGAATAAAAAGAAAATAGAGCAATTAAAAGCAAATAGAGATCAAATAAATTTATTTGAACATCCAGAAAACCCTTTTGAAGTTGTTGACAAATTACCTTATAAGTTTTCATATGTTTTTGAAGATGATGCTGGTAAACAAAGTAAACTAATGATTGAAGATTGGGAAACTGGTCAACTATATTGGAACTGTCTAAGTAAACATAAAGGTGATGAAAAAAAGCTGTAAATGATGTTCGAAAAAAATATTTTGATGATTTTGCTAAAACTAAAGATTTACATTTTTATTTAGGAACATCTGCTTTACATCATTTTGTTTCTAATAATCCTTTTATGATAATTGGAACATTTCATCCAAAAACTGAAACTCAATTTAGCTTATTCTAATGAACCCAAAAACAATTGCTTTCGATGCTGACGACACACTTTGGCACAACGAACCTTACTTTGACGAAGCGCAAGCACGATTTTCTGAATTGTTTCAAGATTTTGCTTCCCATCAAGAAATTTTAGGCATGATTTTGAATCATCAGGTTAAAAATTTGCCTTTGTATGGTTTTGGTATCAAAGCTTTTACTTTATCCATGATTGAAACCGCTTTGGATATAACAAATCATAACATTTCTGGAAAAGGAATTGAAAAAATAGTTACAATTGGTAAAGATTTATTGCAAAAACCTGTCGAATTATTACCAAATATTGAAGAAGTTTTAAAAGCTTTACAAGGCAAATACAAATTAATTGTTGCTACAAAAGGTGATTTAAAAGACCAACATAGAAAATTACACGATTCGGGTTTGGGTCATTATTTTCATCATATTGAAGTTTTAAGTGATAAAACCGAAGTCGATTATACTAAAATGTTAGGTCGTTTAGATATTAAAGCGGAAGAATTTTTAATGATAGGAAATTCCTTAAAATCAGATGTTTTGCCTATTTTAAATATTGGTGGTTATGGTGTTCATGTTCCTTATCATACTACTTGGGAATATGAAAAAATTGACTTTGAAATTGAACACGAGAATTTTAAAGCAATTACATCAATAAAAGAAGTTTTAGCATTCTTATAATGAAACAATTATTAGACATATCGACTTGGAACCGAAAAGAACACTTTGAATTTTTCTCAACATTTGAAGAACCTTTCTTTAGTATTACTTGTACAATGGATATGACTATAGCCTATGAAAACGCTAAGAAATTACAAATTCCTTTTTTCACTTACTATTTACACAAAAGTATTATAGCAATAAATAAAATAGAAAACTTTAGATACCGAATTGAAGAAGGAAAAGTGTATATTTATGATACTATTCACTCTTCTGCAACTATTATGCGAGAAGACAAAACCTTTGGTTTTTTCTTTAATGGGATATGTTGAAAACTTAAATGATTTTCAAGTTATGGTAGAAGAAGAAATTCAAAGAGTTCAAAATACATCAGGTTTGTTTACAAGAGAGTTTCCTCAAAATATCATTCATTTTTCAGCGATTCCATGGATTAATTTTACTGGATTAACACACTCGAGAAGTCTTAGTTTTCCCGATAGTTGCCCGAAAATATCTTTTGGTAAACTAATGACTATTGGTACTCAAAAAACAATGGCAATGACTCTTGCTGCGCATCATGGTTTAGTTGATGGCTATCACATGGGTTTGTTTGTTGAGGAACTTCAAAAGTTACTAGATGAGTAATTGCTATTTTTAAAAATCTAAACTTTTACATATTTTTTAACTTAAATTGCACCTTTTTTCACTTATATTTGAGTTAAAATTCTATGTTATGAGGCAACGTATTCTTTTATACTTCCTTTTTTTAAGCTATAAATTATTTGCTCAAATTCCACTAACCGATGTTTCTTTTGAATTTAAAAAAAGTAGTGATTACCATCAATTAATTACCAATGTAAATCCAAAAACTTTAGAAATAGTCACTTTTGCAACTGATAAAGAAAAACTTTTTGTAGCAAAATTTAATAGTTTCGTTTTCTTCTCAGATAGTTTAACTGTACCAAAACCTGATGGGTTGCGTTACATGATGGGTTGCGGCTTTACAGAAAACAATAATCCAATTTCCTATTGGGCAACTGAAAAATTAGATAAATTTATTGGAATTGAATTTGATTTTGCCTCTCACACTACAAAAACGTTTGAATACACTATTAATCTTACAGATTACAACGTTTTTACCGATTTTACGGATAATGGTATTTTATATTTTCTGTGTGAAAAAGAAGATTCAAAAATGGTTCAGTTATTTATTTTTGATGGTCATAATGTAATTCATAAAGAACTTGACTTTTCAAAATGTACAATTTTAAATAAAAATGTAAAAAATATTTCTTTTATAAAAGCGCTTAATGAATATGGTCTCACAAAAATAGAAACTAAAGGATTTAATTCATTTGTTACAGCAAGTAATCCTATAAAATATTATGTAAAGAATAATACATTGATAATCACATTAGACATTAATCCAATAAAAACTCAAATTTTTGAAGTGGATTTAGGAAGTTTTAAAATAAAAGAATCTACTTTTCCACAAGAACAGGCTACAAAAGAACCAAAACAATCCAACTCTTTACTTATTAACGATTACTTGTTCCAATTAAAATTTTATGATGATGCATTAGAAATACAAATTGTAGATTATATCAATAAAAAAAGTGTAAAGTCTTTTTTAATTAATGAAAAAAATCCAAGTCCTTTTTCAAACAGTGTTTTTTATAACCAAGTAAATAATACTCAACCAACAGAGTTAAAAAATACTAAAAAATTTATTCGTAAATTATTAAACTCTAATTTAGGAATATCTATTTATCCTTTCAAAGGAAACTACATTGCGACTTTTGGAAGTAGTAAAAATATTAGAAGTAATTCCGATTTTTTCTATGATTTTGCATCAATTGCTAGTGGTTATGATTTAGAGGACTTTATAGGAAGTGGTAATCAAGTATTCAAAACACCTTTTTTGATGTGTTTTTTAATGCTAATTTTGAAGAAGCAACTCCATTGAAAGAACCACTTTATATTGATAAAATTTATCAGTTTACTGCCGAAAACAAGAGTGTAAGACATGATCATTATTTCCCTTTTAAAGACTACTTTATTTTAACTTATTATGACAAAAATAATAACAAAATCATTTTAAGTAAATTTACTGATGGCTTTGATTATTAGTTTATGTTTCCAATAGCGTTTCACTCCATATACAAACATCCACTACTAGAAGGACATCGTTTTCCTATGCTCAAATATGAGTTATTACCACAACAGTTAGTGCATGAAGGAACAGCGCATCAATCTGATTTTTTTGCACCTGAAAAATGTAATTTAAATTCTGTATTAGCTGTTCATACCAAAGAATATGTTGCTGATTTGCTTGATTTAACTTTAGACGCAAGAGCAGCACGAAAGATTGGGTTTCCACTCTCAGCTGAACTTGTGGAACGTGAATTTAGAATTGCTCAAGGAACAATTATAACCTGAGTTCGATTAATAAATTAAAGAAAAAAGCGGTTAAAAAGTGTGATTAAAATTTGTACAAAAAGGCAAAAGTTAGTATATTTAAAGTATTGATTTACAAATATTTAACTAAAAATTTGCCTTGATAAAATTACGGATTTATTTTGTATTACAGATGAGTTTTTAAAAATTTTGAAAAAACAATAGCTTCTTTTTTAATTGGAAATAAACCAAATAGAAAGCCTCGTATGAGTACCTCAGAAGTTATACGATATATTATTTATTTCATTTAAGTGGATTCCGTTGTTTTAAGCATTTTTATATCTTTTATGTTCAAAAACATATGCTAAATGAGTTTCCACAAACAGTATCATATAATCGATTTGTTGAGTTAATGCAGTCCGTTTTGTTACCAATGACAATGTTTGCAAAAACTTGTTGTTTAGGAAATTGCACAGGAATATCATTTGTGGATTCAACACCAATTAGGGTGTGTAAAAGCAAAAGAATAAACCGAAATAAAGTGTTTAAAAATTTGGCTACAACAGGAAAATCAACAATTGGCTGGTTTCACGGATTTAAATTACACATCGTTATTAATGACAAAGGTGAAATATTAAGTTTTTGTGTAACACAAGCCAATGTAGATGATAGAGATCCTTTAAAAAACGAAGGCTTTTTGAAAGCTGTTTTCGGAAAATTATTCGGTGATAAAGGCTACATATCCAAAGAGTTAATCAAAATTATTTTGTGGATGGTGTTGAATTAATTACAAGCATTAAAAATAATATGAAGAATAGTTTAATGTTAATGAGTGATAAAATATTATTGAGAAAACGTTCTGTAATTGAGACAGTTAACGATGAATTGAAGAATATTTGTCAAGTGGAACACTCAAGACATCGTTCGGTAGCCAATTTTCTATGTAATTTAATTGCAGGAATAATAGCTTACCAATTCCTTCCTAAAAAACCTTCAATTAAATTTGACAAA
>JAAURU010000310.1 GCA_012032075.1 Flavobacterium sp. | reverse complement strand
AGAGAAAATGAGAAAATTTGGGGAACTAATAGGTATGGCATTCCAAATCAAAGACGATTTATTTGATTATACTGATGATGCTATTGGAAAACCAACAGGGATAGATATTAAAGAACAAAAAATGACACTTCCGTTAATTTATGCTTTGAATAATTGTACTTCTAAAGAAAAAAGCTGGGTCATTAATTCGGTAAAAAATCACAATAAAGATAAAAAAAGAGTTGCAGCAGTAATCCAATTCGTAAAGGACAAAAACGGACTAGTCTATGCCGAACAAAAAATGGTTCAATTTCAACAAGAAGCACTTTCTCTTATACAAGATTTTCCAACTTCTACATATAAAGATTCACTAGTATTAATGGTAAACTATGTTATTGAAAGAAAGAAATAGTTTTAATGTGGCAATTTTCAATTAGACAATTAGCCAATAAATAATCTTGCCAATTGAAATTTTCTAGATAAAACAAACCCCAAATTGACATATTAAAAAATTGACACATTATCATACAACCTTTTTAAAACTCATCTCGTCTATATAAATAGATTGTGTTACTAAAAACGGTTTATTGGAATTTGGAATTTATTTTTTGGAATTTTAAACTAGATGCAACCATTTTAAAACGCATTTCGTCTATATAAAAGAAAGCAATTCTAAATTCTAAATTCAGAAATCTAAATTCAAACATGAAAGTAATTGAATTACATAGAGAAGAAAAACAATTAATAGAGCAAGCTGTTTTAAATAACAGACAAGCCCAACATCAATTGTACTCTAAATTCTCTCCTAAAATGTTAGGTGTTTGTCGGCAATATATAAAAGACATTCATCATGCAGAAGATGTAATGATTACTGCTTTTATGAAAGTGTTTACCAATATAAATAAGTTTGAACACAAAGGAAGTTTTGAAGGATGGATTAGAAGAATTATGGTAAATGAATGTATCGATTTTTTAAGAGTTAAGAAAAACGTATTCAATCATCAAGAAATTGAGAATATAATTTTATCAGAATCTGATGATAGTTTTGAAATCGATACGTTTTCTGTAGATGACATTCAATTATTAATAGATAATTTACCAGATGGATACAGAATGATTTTTAATCTCTATGCAATAGAAGGTTATAAACATAATGAAATTGCAACAATGCTCAAAATAAGTGAAGGAACCTCAAAGTCCCAATTATCACATGCAAGAAAAATGCTTCAAGAACAAGTTAACCTACTAAAAAGAAAAGAAAATGGCACCAAATAACATAGATACTAAAATTAAAAGAAAAGTTAGTTTCGAGAGAAATTAAACCTTCAGCACAAGCTTGGGATCGATTAGATGCAATGCTTTCTGTTGTAGAACAAAAAAAAGAAAAGAAAGTGTTTTGGTCTTTTCAAAATATTGGAATTGCTGCTTCATTTCTTCTTTTTTGCACATTAGGTTTTTGGTTGTATAACCAAAATAATACTGATGAAATAATTATTAATGGAAATAATGTAGTGACTAAAGAAAATAATATCGAAAATAGGAAAGACACTTTAAAAGTTGATAAACCTATTATAAACCAAGAAAAATTTATTTCAAAACCAGCTGAAGCTATAGTTGACAATAGTAAAAAACAGAAGCTAAAAAAGAATCCACTTCAATGAGTAATAAGGTTAAAAATCATAATCAAATTAATAAAGATTCAAACAAAATTGCAGAAAATAATGTAAAACAAGTTATTGCTAATGAAAGGGATGAAGTAGGAACAACTACAAATAAATACATTACTGGAGAAATGATTTTGGCAGCTGTAGAAAATAGACCAATAGAAAAAAAAGAACTTTCAACTAAAGACGTTCATTCTAAAGTAAGAGTTAATACATCTTCCTTATTATCTTCGGTTGAAACAGAATTAGATGAAAATCATAAAGAAACAACAATAGATAAATTAACTAGAAATTTTAAACAAGTAAAATCGGCTTTGGCCAATAGAAATTACGAAGAATAAATCATCATCAAATCAATTAATCAGTAATCAAAAAACGAACAGTTATGCAAAAAATTATTTTTTACACAATAGTGCTATTATTGACTTTTATAACAAAAGTAAGTGCACAAGAAAATTCATTTGAAAGTAGAGCCACGCAAATTTCTAAACGTATCGATTCCATAGTAAAAGTCGAAAAAAAGGCTTTAAAAGAACAAATTTTAGTAATTGATAAAAATCTTGAAGATGGAATCATTCCTAAGAATGAAGCAATGTCATTAAAACAAAAAGCAGCAGACGAATCTGCAAAAATTATAGAAGATAAAGTAGTAGTTGAACAACAAAAATTAGAAGCTTTAATACAAGATAAAATTAATGGATTAGTACAATACGATACTATTACAAATAATAAAAGAGGAGGAACTAGTATTGTTATTGGAAATTCTGATGATATAGGAGAGAACCACACTCAATACAATATAGGTTCTTTAAAAGTATATCATGGGAATAAAGATTTACAAGAAAAAAAATCAAGAAGAACAACATCTCAATTTATTTTTGCTGCAGGCTTAAACAATTTAATTACTACAGGAGAAAATTTTGAAAACTCAGATTATCGTGTTTGGGGATCTCATTTTTATGAGTGGGGTAGTACTTATAATACAAGAATATTTAAAAACAATAATTTACTTCATGCTAAATACGGTTTTTCGGTAATGTATAATAATTTACGACCAACTGATAATAGATTTTTTGTTAAAAAATGGTGAACAAACACAATTACAAAGAGGTGTTGTAAAATTTTGACGAATCACGACTAAGAAACGTCTATTTAGTAGCTCCAGTTCATTTAGAATTTGATTTTACTCCAAAAAAATTCAATAAAGAAGGTGAAAGTTATTTTAGAACTCATGAATCGTTCCGACTTGGAATAGGAGGTTATGGAGGTTTTAGAGTGAAATCGAAACAAATTTTAAAAATATGACAGAGATGGAGATAATGTAAAAGACAAACAAAAAGGAGATTATAATGTTTCTGATTTTATTTATGGATTAAGTGCTTACATTGGTTATAAAGAAACTAGTTTGTATGTAAAATATGACATAAATCCTTTGTTTAAAAATAATGCAGTAGATCAAAATAATATTTCATTAGGTGTACGTTTCGATTTTAATTAAAAATTTGGGTTAGTTTATATACAAAAAGATGTCTTATGAGAATAAGGCATCTTTTTAATTTAATGATTATTTCATATGTAACAAGAATAAGTAACAAAAGCATAAAACGGATTAAATATTATAATAAAACTATAAGTATAGATTTGAATAAAAAACAAATATTAATTATTATGAAATCAAATCTACATTTTTAGTCTTTATTTTTACATCTTTTGTTTCAGTTTTTGGTCAATCAAGTATAGGGATAGTTGGTAAAGAAAATTGGTTAGAGTACTGGACAGAGTTTGAACCAAAAAGAAAAGAATATAGAGAGGCAAGGGTTGTTTTGTCGGGAATAATTTCAGAAGATAAAACCCTTTCGAGTAGAGAAACTTACTTATTACAAGGAACTGTATATGTAACAAATAATGCAGTTTTAAAAATCGAACCAGGTACTTTAATTAGAGGAGATTATAATAGCTGTGGTACATTAGTTATTACAAAAGGTGCAAAAATAATTGCAGAAGGAAATGAAAGTTTTCCAATAGTTTTTACAAGTAATAAGGATTCATATTCCCGAAAACCAGGTGATTGGGGTGGAATTATTATTATGGGTGAAGCTCCAGTTAATACTTTTGGTGGTGTAGGTATTTTAAATTTTGATTTAGAACAAAAATACAATAGATATGGAGGTAATAATATTGAAAGTAATTCTGGAATTTTAAAATATGTTAGAGTTGAATATTTCTGGAAGAAAATTAAGTGATAAAAAAGAATTAAACGGAATTTCATTAGCAGGTGTTGGTAATAAAACAATAATGCAAAATATTCAAGTTAGCTATTCAATGATGATTCATTTGAATTTTATGGAGGAAATATTAAAACAGAAAAACTAATATCATACAGAGCATCAGATGATGATTTTGATTTACACAAGGAGTTCAAATAGATTTTAATAATAGTATAGCTCTTAGAAATCCATATTCTACAGATGCTGAAAGATCAAGATGTTTAGAAATTGATTCCTATGATATTGTTGAAAAATATGATATAGAAAAGAAACAAAACAAATGTAAAAGCAACAAATTTAGCATTAATTAATCTAGAAGATAACAGTCAAGGATTAATTAAGGAAGCGATCTATATAGGCAATGACAGCTTTCTTTCTTTAAATAATAGTGTTGTTTTTGGTTTTAGAGATTTTTTAATGGCTAAGGAAACTTTAATTATTAATGAATTTCAAGAATATTTGAATTTTAAGAATTTAGTAATTGCTCATTGTGATAATGTATATAGAATGGAAAAAGGAAATGGAATAGTGCCTATTGATGATTCTTTTAATTTTGAAAAGAAAAATGTTTCAATTATTCAAGGTACATTAAATGATTTTTTTAGGAATCAAATATTAAAGATTTTCCAGATTTTAGATATTTAAGAATTGAAACAAATAATAATAAGGTCGTTAAAAATTAAAATTTTATAAAAACATACATAAAGGTATTAAATATAAAAGATGTCTTGTCATAGTTGAGACATCTTTTTATATTTAATACCTTTAAATAAGTGT
>JAAURU010000309.1 GCA_012032075.1 Flavobacterium sp. | reverse complement strand
TATTGATTTTGATGTGGAAGATACTAGACTTGGAAACATTGGGAAAATGGTAAGAGTTAACGATAGCAATGCACAACCTTCTTTTGAAATCGACAAAGATTGGAATTGAAATTTTAGTCCCTATGATTGATTATTTCATTATTGAAGTCAACCGAAAAGAAAAGAAATTGATTTTAACAACTCCACCTGGACTTGTTGATTTATATCTTTCTTAAATTCCAAATAAAAAAATTCCAAATTCCAACATAGAAGTAAAGAAATTCCAAATAAAAAAATTCCAAATTCCAACATAGAAGTAAAGAAATTCCAAAAAGGAAATTCCAACTAAAACTAATTAAAAAAGAATATTAATGAACAGACCTTTTGATTTAGAAGAAAGAACTTTTTTATTCGCAAAAGATTGTAGGTGTTATATTCAAAAACTTCCAAAAACAATCTCTAATATTGAAGATGGAAAACAATTAATTCGTTCATCAGGTTCTGTAGGTGCTAACTATATTGAAGCTAATGAAAAACTAGGAGATAAAGACTTTTTGTTTAGAGCAAAAATATCAAGAAAAGAAGCAAAAGAATCAAAATATTGGATAAGATTACTTCATGAAATGAATCTTGAATTTCATGAAATTTCTAAACCTTTATTGGAGGAATCGGAAGAATTAAGGAAAATATTATCAACAATTATCTCAAAAAGTAACTAATTTATTTCACATTCTACTTTTGGAATTTGGAATTTTTAATATTGGAATTTTTTAAAAAATGTTTAAATTCAAACAATTTACTATTAACCAAGATCGTTGCGCTATGAAAGTTGGCACAGATGGTGTTTTACTAGGAGCTTGGTCACCCAATTCCTGTAAAATATATTTTCTGTTTTAGATATAGGTGCTGGAACTGGATTATTAAGTTTAATGATAGCCCAAAGAACTACCGCTGAACAAATAGATGCTCTTGAAATTGATGAAGAAGCTTACGAACAAGCCACTGACAATTTTGAGGCTTCTCCATGGAACGACCGCTTATTTTGTTTTCATGCAGGCCTTGACGAATTCATGGAAGAACCTGAAGACGACACGAGCGAAAGCGAACTGGTGCAACAATATGATTTAATTATTTCCAATCCTCCTTTTTATACGGAAGATTACAAAACTGAAGATTCTCAAAGAGATTTAGCGCGTTTTGAAGACGCATTACCTTTTGAAGACTTAGTTGAAGCTGCCGATTTACTACTTTCAGAAAACGGAATATTTTCTGTTATAATTCCTTATAAAGAAGAAGCTCGTTTTTTGGCTCTAGCCAATGATTTTGAATTATATCCTTTAAAAATTACTCATGTAAAAGGAACTCCAACTACTGAAATAAAAAGAAGTTTGCTGGCTTTTTCAAGAACACATCAAACTCCTTTAATAGATGAATTAATTATTGAAACTGCTCGTCATCAATACACTCCTGAGTATATTGAATTAACGAAGGATTTTTATTTGAAGATGTAATTTTATTTTTTGTTGGCATTATTATATATCTTAATTACTTCATCCTTACTAGTAACATGAAGTTTTTCATAAATGTTTCTTACATGTGTTTTTATTGTATTTACACTTAAATTTAACTCTTCCCCAATAGAAGCATAGCTTTTCCCTTTTGCTAAAAGAGTAATCACATCATTTTCTCTATCTGATAAATCATTTAATTTTTTTTCTTGAAAAGATTCTACTACCATTCGAGCAATTTTCACACTCATAGGAGCTCCTCCTAAATTTAGTTGTTCTAATGCCTCTATAATTTTTTGTTTTCCACTTACCTTAGTAATATATCCTACTGCTCCAGCACATAATGCTTCAAACACATAGTTCGATTCTTCATTAACTGTTACTACAATGATTGCTATCTCAGGGAATTGTTTTTTTATTATTTTTATACCTTCTATTCCATTTATTCCAGGTAAATTGATATCCATAAAAACAACATCTGGCTGTAAATCTGATAGCTTTGGTATCGCCAATTCACAGCTTTCAAAATCACCAACAACTATAAAATTTTTAGTAGAATTAATGATTTCTTTATAAGTCTTTCTTACTAACTCATAATCTTCTATTAAGACAATTTTTTTCATTTTAAAACTATTTATTGTAATGTAAAAAAGCCATAGTAAAACTATGACTTTTTTTGCTAAAACATAACCCAACTACAAACTATTCTTTTACAATTTTTTGAATACCTAGTTTGCCTTCTTTATCTGTTACTTTTACAAGATAAATACCTGTTGCAAAATTTTCTAAATCAATTGAATTTGTATTTTCTACTTTTTTCATGCTTCTGCCTTTTAAAGTAAGTAGTTCTAAACTAGCAACTTCTTGATTATTTTCTAATTGAATAGTTAAAATGTCTTTTACTGGGTTTGGGTAGAGTGTAATAGTGTTAGTAAGCTCATAGTTTTGAGTTGACAAAACAGATGACAAATCATAAACATCAACTTTACCTGAAAACGGTCCATTAACACTACTTTTTAAAGAACCACCAGCAACTGTTAAACCATCTCTAGATATAGCTAAACCGTAACCGAACTCTTCTCCAATATTTCCTTCAATGGTATTTCCAACTTGTGGCCAAATATTATTGATATTCTTAAATATTTTTACACTTCCTTTATTTTCTGTCGAATAATACCTTGAACCAATAGAAACTATAGCTCCATCAGATGAGACTGAAATAGTTTCACCAAAAAATCATTTGTAAATTCACCTAAAATATCATTCCCTATTTGAATCCAATTTGAATTTACATTTCTAAAGATTTTAACTTTACCAGAATCTATACCATTAGTATCACTTTTAGGAATTCCAACTACAACAATTGATCCGTCATTATTTAATGCTACAGCTGTACCCAATCTATCTATTGGCATATCTCCTAAAATATCTTGTCCTATTTGTTGCCAATTATTATTGGCTATTTTTCTATACAATCTTACTAGTCCCGTAGAATTATTAGCTGAACTACTCCCTAATGCAATAACATTCCCATCTGGTGACAGTGCAATTGCTGTTCCAAACAAAGTACTTCCTTGACTAGAAAAGAAACCTATTTGATACCAAACATTTGATTGTCTATAAAAAACTTTTACAGTATGGTTTTGTACATCACTTACTGCTAATGTATTTCCATCTGAAGATAATGAAACTTCAGATCCAAACTCAGAATCTGCAGATCCTTCTAAAGTATTTCCGAATGGTTGCCAATTACCGTTTGAGTATTGATAAGTCTTTACAATCCCCGTGTTTATAGCACCTAATACTCCTTTTTCATATGGAGCACCTACTACTAATATTGTACCATCGCTTGACAAAGCAACGGTTTTACCAAACCCATTACCATTTCCAAATGAAATTGAATTACCTAATGCTTGCCAAGTATTTCCATTTCTTTCATAAACACTAACTAAACCATTAGAACTAGAAATATTTATATTGGATGGTTTTCCTATTGCTATCTTACTACCATTATAAGACAATGCAATACTTTCTCCACAAAAAGTATATGGATTATACCCATAAAATGGTTGTCCTATTTGTATTTGAGAATTCGCAGTAGTTGAAACAATATAAATGAATAATAAAATATACTTTTTCATTTCTTATACACTTAGTAAGTTGTTATATATACACCTGTAGCTTCAGATAGTTGAGTTGTTAAATTTGTACTTATACCATTTTTCCACAACTTCGCATTATGTACCATTTGTATTGATTTCATATCCAACAACATACACATCATTATTAACAATTTGAATATCTTTTGCTTCTCCTTTATCAAGAGCTGTAACTTGAGTGTTTTTCCAAATTCTTCCATATTTATCATTATTTAAATACTCATATCCTACCACATAAATATCATTCCCATTAATTGCAAAAGCATTCCCATATGTCCTAAGGTTATTTGTTATAGAAATTATATTTCCGTTTTTCCATACTTTAATAGTATTGTTTAAACCAACTGTTTCATTTATTAACACATATACATCGTTATTAACCACTTTAATATCAGAAGCCACTGTAGCATTTGTTCCATTGTTTATCAGTATGGTTTCTATTCCATTTTTCCAAAATTTTGCTTCATTCTTATTTGTAGTAACATTTTTTCCAAATCCTGCCACATAAACATCATTATTAATAACTTCTACAGCAAGTGCTCTACCCCAGATAAAACTTTGAACTGTAGGTTCACCATTTTTCCATAACATTGCATGATTATGACCTGCATATTCTTCACCAACAGCATATATATTGTTATTGACTGCTAAAATATCATAGCCATAAGATCTGGTATTAGGTGATGATATCGTATTTATACCGTTGTTTGACCATATTTTAACAGTTTCCCTCGGACTATTGTTAGTAAAAACAGCTTCGGTACCTATTACATAAAAATTATCACCATTAACTGTTATTTTTCAGGGTAAATATCAAATTGGCTTGATCCTAGCTCTGTTAAATTTCCATTTTTCCACACTACTACATTTTTCCATGTAGTTGTACCAGAAACATAAATATCCTTAACTGTTCCAGATTTGGGAGCATTTTCATTAATTGAATCCTCTTTACTACAAGCAAATAAGGAAATGGCTAGGGCTGTTAAAATTAGTTTTTTCATTTTTTTAAAATTAAATTTAAATTAATTTATCATTAATTTTATTAGTTT
>JAAURU010000308.1 GCA_012032075.1 Flavobacterium sp. | reverse complement strand
AGTAATGTTTATCTTAGTATTTACTGTAATCATTTTGTTTTCAGGAGTTGCATCTATTACTGATTTTGCGCTTCAAATTGAAGGATTAAAATTGGACACTACTTTTTTAATAGGTAATACAATTTTTACAGTAATCTTTGTTTCATTGATTGCTCCTCTTAATGCAGGTTTTCTAAAGCTTTGTTATTTGGCTAAAACAAATAAAGAAGTTCAAATAGGTGCTATTTTCGATTATTATAAAAGCACTTTTGTGAAAGACATTATTATGGGAACTGCAATTATAACGTTTACTACTAGTATTTTTTCTGTATTATTTAGTCTTATTGGTTATCCATTTATAGGCACTATTATACAAATTATAATCAGTTTATTTACGTTACTATTTATTCCATTAGTTGTTTTTGGGAATCAAAACTTTACCGATGCTATTCAAAATAGTATTAAGTTAGTGGCTAAGCAGCCTTTTCATATCATACTTTTAATTGTTATTGCTATAATAGGTTGTTTTTTAGGACTAATTGCATTATGTATAGGAATATTATTTACATTACCTATCTTTTCTGCAATGATTTTTGCTATTTATGATAACGCTGTTGGAATTGAAGAACACGATGTTATAAGTGAAATTGGAGTTTCATCAGAAGATTAATTTTTTATAAAAGAGCAATAGTTTTTTATTGGAATTATATTTACTAAATTTGAATTACTAAAAATAGAGTATATGAAATGGCAAGGAAGACGACAAAGCGATAACGTAGAAGATAAAAGAGGAATGTCTTCAAAAGGAAAAGTAATTGCAGGTGGTGGATTAATTGGTATTGTGGTACTTTTACTTCAAATTTTTGGAGGCGAAACAGGGCAAAATCTAGCACCAATGTTAGAACAAATGAATCAATCGGGTTCCCAACAAGAAACGATCCAACGTGAATTAACTCCAGAAGAAGTTGAACTTGGAGATTTTGCAGGAACTGTTTTAGCAGATACTGAGGATATTTGGACAAAAATTTTTAGTGATAATCAAATAGGTGTTTATGAAAAGCCAAAAATGGATTCTATTTACCGATGCTGTTCAAACTGCTTGTGGAAGTGCAACTGCTGCTTCTGGTCCATTTTATTGCCCAGCCGATAAGAAAGTGTATATGGATTTAGCTTTTTTTGAAGAATTAAGAACACGTTTTGGGTGCAAAAGGTGGAGATTTTGCCATTGCTTATGTAATTGCTCACGAAGTAGGGCATCATATCCAAACCTTAGTAGGAACTTCTCAAAAAGTTAGACAATTGCAACAAGGTAAAAGTCAAGCTCAAGCTAATAAATTATCAGTTTGTTTAGAATTACAAGCCGATTTTTATGCGGGATTATGGGCTCATTATAATAAGAAATATTTAGAGGCTGGAGATATTGAAGAGGCTTTAAGCGCAGCTCATGCTGTAGGAGATGATGCAATTCAAAGTAAAATGCAAGGACAAGTTGTTCCTGATTCTTTTACACACGGAACCTCTGAACAGCGGATGAAGTGGTTTATGAAAGGATATAATTCTGGTGATATTAATTTAGGTGATACTTTTGCTGAAGAGTTGTAAAATCATCCCAAGTATGAAAACTTGGGATTTTTACTTTTAATGAATTATGAGAAAATTTGTTTTATTTTTTGTTCTTGTTTTTTTTAGTTGTAATAATAACAATATTAGTAAAGAACGTGATTTTAAAAAAATACTTTCTGAAAATGAAGATTTAGTCGAAAGAAATGATTCATTACAAAAAATAATAAATGTTTTAAAAGATAATGATTGGTTTGATAATGATTTTGAAGGAAAAAACTTTATAGGCAAAGGAATTGAAAAATCCTAAAATTTGAAATAGAAAAAGAATTTTTGAAAAGAGTTGATTTAATTCCTTTAAAAGCGGTTTTAGGTGGAGCGTTGTCTTTTGATGATATTCAGATTATAAATAATTGGATTATAGCTAGTTATAGTGACGGTCATGTTTCTGGGAGTTCTATTTACGAATACCATTAAATAATAAAAATGAATTTGATTTTAATATTATAGATTCTATTGCCGATTAAGATGAAATCAAAATCTTTAAAATACATCACTTTAATAGTTTTTGGCATTTTACTTATTAAAAACTATTTCCCATTTGGAGATTATTGTAAAGGATTAATTCAAGGACTTCAACTTATTTTATTTGGTGGAATTTTTGTTCTTTTATTTTCTATTATCACAATTATAAATTTATTTAATTTTTTTAAAAAGAGAGCAAAAGTTTGATTTTGTACCAATGTCTAATTTTTACTTTTTTTTCACTTTTCTTTAGTATTGTTGATGAAATTAAATTATAAAAAGTTTTGGACTGAAAAAAAATGGTATGGAAGAATTCAATTTCAAGAAAAACCTCAAACTGGTATTTTTAATTTTATATAACGATAACACTTTTGAAGCTACTCATAATTATGCTGATTTCAGTTGCACATATGTTGGTGATTATGAAATCAAGCAAGAAACATTAGTATTGTTAAGGAATACAATAATAACAGATACTGATAGTTTGTTTACCTATAAATATAAATTTAATTCACCAAAAAGTAAATTAATTCCATTCTCTAATAAATTTGAACTAATTGAGGGAAATTCAATTAAATAAAATCACCATCAATCATTACTTTATCGATTAGGTTATTACCAAATTCATACGGTAATTGATAATAGGAGGTAAGTGGTTTTGTGATAATAAGATTCGCTTTTTTGCCTTTTGTAATACTTCCATGCGTTTGACTAATTCCCATGGCATAAGCTCCATTTATTGTTGCTGCATTAATAGCTTCTTCTGGAGTCATTTTCATTTTAATACAAGCAGTTGCTACAACAAAATTCATATTTCCTGATGGAGTAGTGCCAGGATTATAATCGGTTGCGAGAGCTAGTGGTAAACCTGCTTCCATCATTTTTCTTGACGGAGTATATGGAATACTAATAAAATAAGAGCAACTTGGTAATGCAACTGGCATGGTTTTGCTTTTTTTTAATATGGCTATATCTTCATCGGTTACAATTTCTAAATGATCTACTGATAAAGCTCCATTTTCAACACAAGCTTTTATACCATTTATAGCGGTGAATTGATTGACGTGTATTTTTGGAATTAAACCATATTGTTTCCCAGCTTGCATTATTGCTGTGGTTTCTTCAACAGAAAAATAACCCGTTTCAAGAAATGCATCAATAAAATCGGCTAAGTTTTCCTGTGCTATTTTTGGCAACATTTCATTGGTAATCAAATCAATATATGCTTTATGGTTTTCTTTGTATTCTAATGGAAAAGCATGAGCACCAAGAAAAGTTGCTTTTATAGGTAAACTGTAATTTTCTTTTAATCGTTTAATGACACGAAGCATTTTTAATTCACCTTCAACCGTTAAACCGTAACCCGATTTTATTTCAACGGCTCCAGTTCCCAATTTCATAATTTCTTCTAAACGTAGTTTCGATTGTTCGTAAATTGCATCTTCAGAAGTTTCGTTCAGCTTTTTGGCCGAATTTAAAATACCACCACCACGATTGGCAATTTCTTCATATGATAAACCATTAATTCGATCTACAAATTCCTGAATTCGATTTCCTGCATAAACTATATGTGTATGACTGTCAACCCAAGTGGGTAAAATTACTTTGCCAGTTACATCAATTATTTCAGCTTTTTCTAGTTTTGGACAATTTTCCATTGGACCATAATCCTCAATAATATCTTCATTAATAAGTAAGAAAGCATTATCTATTTTTGGTAAAATAGCCATTTCATTTCCTGAAACTTTATCGATTAGTTGTTCTCTAACTTGTACTAATTCTTTTATATTGATGAATAATGTTTGCATGATTTATTTTTTTGTAAAAATAGGTACGAATTTTTAAAAACTTCTATCTTTATACTTAAAACCAAAAATTTTGAGACGATTAAAATATAAGAAAGGTAGAAAAGCAATACCACCTCAATTAGAATACACAGGTATATACAAAGATAAGCAAACCGAAATGCAACTTTTTGTTTATAATGATAGTTTTGTAGAAGAATATCAAAATATTACTATTGAGGATTTTATGAATAATAGGAAAATCGATTTTAATAATTGGTTAAATATACATGGCTTAAATGATGTGGAATTAATTAAAAGCTTATCGGATAATTTACAATTAAACACTTTAATTGTTTCTGATATTTTAAACATTTCTAGAGGAACTCGATTAGATGAATTAGACGATACTTTATTCTTTAGTATTAAATCGATTTTGCCAAATAATGGTTCAAATACTATTATGATTGAACAAATAAGTTTCTTATTACAAGAAAATTTGATTGTGTCTTTTCAGGAAAAAAGAGGTGATTTTTTTACTCATATAAGGGAAAGACTAAGAATTAATAGTGGCATTGTTCGTAAAAAAAAGGTTGACTATTTACTTTATCTACTTTTAGATGCAGTGATTGAGAATTTTTATATCACTATAGAACACAAAGAAGGTCATATTGAAAAATTACTAATAGCTTCAAAAATAGCAGATAGTCCTTTAATAGTTCAAGAAATTGAACAAATACGTGAGATTTTTCATTTGTTAAAACGTTCTATAACACCTCTAAGAGATGCTTTATATACTATAAAAACTATTAAAGATGATGATGATTTTGATAGTATTGAGAAAACTAATTATAT
>JAAURU010000307.1 GCA_012032075.1 Flavobacterium sp. | reverse complement strand
AGTTTGTTCATGGCATTGCCATATTCTCCTTTGGCTTCGTCCATTTTTTTTACCAATTTTTAATCAAATCGGAAACAAAACCTTCAAATTTTATCGTACAAAGCACCAGCTTGTCTTGCAATTTCAATCGCATTTTCTTGTTGCTTTTGATTCGTCCACATGCTATCTATCGTTCGTAAAGTAGCTAAAAGGGTAGAAGGAGTTACAATAACTATATTTTTTTCGAAAGCTTTATTATATAATGTACTGTCTTCATTTAGTGCCAAAGCGAATGCGGGTTCAATTGGTATAAAAAGTAATACAAAATCCGGACTTTCCATTTGATAAATGTCCTGATAATTTTTATCACTTAACTGATCTACATGTCGTTTTACAGAATTTACATGTTCCTTCAGAAAACTTGCTTTTATTGCTTCATCATCTTCATTTACAAAGCGTTCATAAGCGGTTAATGATACTTTCGAATCGACCACCATTTTCTTACCATCAGGAAGATTGATAATAACATCAGGCATAACACGTCCTCCTTCTTCTGAAGCAAAGCTTTGTTGGACTTCATATTCACGTCCCTTTTCTAATCCTGATTTTTCTAAAACACGTTCTAAAACCAATTCGCCCCAATTTCCTTGCATTTTGCTATCCCCTTTCAAGGCTTTTGTAAGATTGATAGTTTCCTTACTCATCTTATCGTTCATTTCACGAAGCCCAAGAATTTGCTGACGCAACGCTGCATGATAATCAATACTTTCTTTATGCGTATCTTCCACTTTCTTTTCAAACAACTGAATTTTCTCTTGTAACGGATTCAAGATAATCTTCATGTTTTCTTTGTTTTGTTCGGTAAATTTGGTTGTTTTTTCTTCTAGTATTTTGTTGGCCAAATTTTCAAACTCTTTGGTAAACTTTTCTTGTAATTCATTCACCTCTTGTTTTTGTTCTTTATTGCGTTCCAGTAAGTTATCAAAATCATTTTCTTTTTTGGCTAAATGGATGGCTAAAGCTTCTTTTTCCTTTTGAATACTATCTTTTTCAGAAACTACTTGTGCCAAAGTTTTTTCAAATTGCATTTTTTCAGCCTGAAATTGATTTTTCAATTGTTCTATTTGGGTAACTAATCCATTTACACGTTCTTCCAAACCTGATTTTTCAGCTTGTGATTGTGTTTTTGAAAGTAATTTACCAAGATAAAAACCAATGGTAAGAGCGATGATGAATAGGGATATTATTAAAAGTGTTTCTGACATATTCTATAAAAAATTTCAACTGTAAAATTACGGAATTTATTCAACTTTAAAATGGATTTCATGTAAATTGAATAATGTATTTTTGTAAGAAATAATTTTAAATGCATCACCGTCATTTTATGCTCCACAAACCACATGGCTATTTGAGTCAGTTTGTGTATGAATTAAAGCGAAAGAAAAAATTACTAGGAGAATTACACCCTTTTCCAGAAGGAACTATGGCAATAGGTCGATTGGATGAAGATTCAGAAGGGTTACTTTTATTAACTACAGATGGAAAAATAAGTGAACTGGTAAGACAAAAAACAGTGGAAAAAGAATATTACGCTCAAGTTGATGGACTAATTACTCAAGAGGCTGTGGATCAATTGCAAGACGGTGTAGAAATAGGAGTAAATGGAACCAAATACCTAACTCGAAACTGTCAATCAAAATTAATTACTATTTTGCCAGATTATATTGGTCTTGGAAAAAGAATTAGAGACGAAAGGCATGGACCCACTTCTTGGGTTTCGATTACCGTTACCGAAGGTAAATTTCGTCAAGTTAGAAAAATGACAGCTGCTGTGGGGTTTCCTACTTTACGATTGGTGCGAGTTAGAGTTGGAGAAAATTACTTAGAAGGCTTAGTTACTGGTAGCGTTAAAGAAGTAACTAATTTTATTTTATAATTTTTGTTTAAACAAAAGTTAAAAAGTAAATATAAATAAAAAATTAAATTAAAATATATATATATTTGTAGTTATTAACCACTTGCTCAAATTATTGGCTATTAACCAAGTCCATTTTTTAGCATTTTTAACCTATTTATGCTATGAAAAATTTATTTTTTTCTAGTATTATTATATTCTAGCTTTACTTTTAGTCAAGTTGGAATTGGTACAACTAGTCCAAATTCAAATTCTATGTTAGATGTTACTGCAACTAACAAAGGAGTTCTTATTCCTCGTTTGACTACTGTTCAAATTAATGCTATTACACTTCCAGTTCAATCTTTAATGGTTTTTAATACAGATGTGAACTTGTATTATTATTACAGTACATCAAGTAATGCTTGGATGCCTGTTAATGTAGGTTCAATAGTAACAGTTACTGGGACTGCTTACACACTTGCTACAACAGACAATGGAAGAATTTTAGATTTCACTTCTAATACAGCGATTACTTTATCTGTTCCAAATACATTACCAGTTGGTTTTCAAGTAAGTATTACACAAGCAGGAACAGGACAAATTACCTTAGTAGGAACTGGAGGAATGGTAATTAATAATAGATGGGGAGGAACAAGAAGTGCAGGTCAATGGGCAAAAGTAGGCATTGAAGTAAGGGCAGCTGGTACATGTGTTTCAAGCGGAGATTTAAGATAATTTTATTTAAACTAATATGAATAAATTTATTTTTTTTCTAGGCTTATTTTTACTTTCATTGACTTGTAATAGTCAAGCATTGCCAGCTAATAGATATTATAATTTAAGTTATGTATTAGATGAAACCACACAAAGCCCCTCTTTTGCTTATAGTTTAAGAAAATTAAGAAGTTCTTATATGGGTTTTGCTGTTAGAGTAAGAAGAGGCTCAGATAATGCAGAAGCTAATGTAAGCTTTGATGCTAACGATGTGGTAAGTGGAAACAGTTTAGTTACTGTTACAGCTATAGGAACTAGTTCTTTAACTATAGGTCAAGTTTTGAATTACAATACATTTAAAGGAGTTACTACACTTTTTGTTACAACATGGTATGATCAAGGACTAAATGCTTACCATGCTACACAAACCAATAATGCATTGCAACCAACTATAGTTTTAAATTCGGCCAGTCCTTCAAACTTATTGCCTTCTATTTTATTTGATGGAACAGCACCAGCAGATTATTTAGCTGTTGGTCAGCCTATAGAAAATATTACTACAAATGGTATAAACGGTTCTTTTATGTTAGTTTGTAAACCTACTAGAAATCAAAATCAACTATCTTTTGGAACTAGATTTGCATCAAATTGGAGATGGGCAATACATATGAATTGGGGAGATGGATATTGTTATTTTGATGCATCAGAAGTTTGTTGTGCAGCAAATAGAAGATTTTTGAATAATACAAACATAAATAGATATAGTCAATATTCGTTTATAAGAGGAAATACATATAAAACGGTATTGCTAAACAATGCTGTAACAGCCTTAAATAATTCTCCAGGAGGTTCAACAGCACAAACAGGAGGGGATTTTTTTATTAGGATATTGGACAGGTTCAACTGGATCTGAAGGTTTTTTTGGTAATACATCTGAAATTATAATGTTCCCAACTGATTTGTCAACTGCACAAATTTCTCCTTTAATTTCAAATCAGATTTTATATTGGGGTTTGTGATTGATGATTGATTATATAAAACAAAAAAACTTTCAATCGAAAAGTTTTTTTGTTTTAAAATTTAAAAAATCTCAACAAAGAAATCTTTCATAGCTTGCCAACTTCTTTTGTCTGCTAATTCATTATAAGCTGCACCTTTACTGTTATCGCTTCCAGCATCTTTATGAGTAAAAGCGTGCACTGCATTGGCATAAAAGTTCATTTGCCAATCGGCTTTTGACGTTTTCATTTCATCTTGAAAGGCTGAAACTTCTTTTTGAGGCACATAAGGATCATCTGCTCCATGAAGTACTAAAACCTTTGCTTTTATGGGCTCCGCTTGACGCATTGGGTCTTTTCCTAAACCACCATGAAAAGAAACCACTCCTTTACTTTTAAAGTACCTCTAGCAGCTTCAATAGCACCTGACCCACCAAAACAATAACCGATAACGGCAATTTCATCTGGATTGGCACCTTGTTTTACTAATTGGTCAATGGCTAATTGTATTCTTTTTGGTAATCTTTGTAGTTGTTTTTAAAATAACCCGCTAATTTACCCGCTTCTCCCGTATTTGTTGGTTTATTGCCCACACCATAAATATCAGCAACAAAAGCATGATATCCTAAAGAAGCTAAAGCTTCAGCTGATTCTTTAGCATGATCATCAATTCCCATCCAAGCAGGAAGTACAATAACTCCTATATTTTTTGGATTGTCAATGGTAGCTTTCGCAAAAAAGCCTTCCAATTTTTGACCTCCATCTACATAAGCAACTGTTTGTAATTGGGCATTCATTGAGAAAGTTATAAGTGTAATAAGTGCTAAGTATTTTTTCATTTGTGTTTGTGAATTTTTTTATAAAATTACTAAAATAGTCTCGTATTAAGGTTAAACAAGCATCAAAAGTTTTTTAATTTTAAACCACTTTAAATTTACCAGTAGTTTTATCAAACACAACCGATTCATTTTGAAACAATTCATTAAAGACATTTTGTGCTATCAAGTTGCAAGGTTGGTCTTTAATCAATTTATTTTCGGTTAAAACAATCATTTCATCACACAATTGAATGGCTAAATCGATGTCGTGAGTAGAATATAAGATGGTTTTCCCAGTTTCAT
>JAAURU010000306.1 GCA_012032075.1 Flavobacterium sp. | reverse complement strand
ATAGGGCGAAGGTTTGATTTTGAAATTTTTCTTCTGCACTTGAAGTAGCAGATATTGTTCCAATAGATTCTCCTCTAATTTCAAGTAAAGCTTGATCTTTAGTTTTCATAATAGCAGATTTTTTCTTTATTAAATTTATGAAAAATGAGCCTTAGTTTGTAAATTATTCTCATAAGTTATTAAGATAGAGATGTTAATTACTTATTATTAATTTAAATATTACAATTATGAAAAAAAAGAAGGTTTTATTATTTTGAAATAATTAGAATTGATAATTAGACTAACGGCAATTTATTAATATCATAAAAGTTTAGTAAGATTATAAAGTAAGACAAGTTTCACGTATTTTTGTCTCATTACTACTATAAACTTTTTTATTTAATTTAAATGAGATACAATACAAGAAAATGGGTTAAACCCGAAGATTTGAATCCTAATGAAACCCTTTTTGGTGGAAGATTATTAGCTTGGATAGATGAAGAAGCGGCTTTATACACTATTATTCAATTGGAAAACACAAGAGTTGTAACAAAACACATGACTGAAATTAATTTTATGAGTTCTGCTAGACAAGGAGATATAATTGAATTAGGTATTAAAGTAATTAAATTTGGTAAAACATCTTTAACTTTAAAATGTAAAGCTCGAAATAAAATGACTCAAGAAACTATATTATCAGTAGATTCTATTACTATGGTAAATCTTGATGAAAATGGTCACCCAAAACCTCATGGCAAAACTAAAGTAGAGTTTGTAAAAGATAGAATTAACAAAAAAGAAGATTAATCTTGAGTTAAAACATTTTCAAATTCTAGTAATTCTAAATCAAAATAAGTGACAGAAGCTATAACATGGTCAAAAATATCAGCCATAATATGCTCATAGTTTTCCCAAGTTTTGTCTTTTGAAAAACAATATATTTCAATTGGAATTCCTTTTTCTGTAGGTTGTAAATGACGAACCATTAACATCATTTCTTTGTTTATTCCTGGATGTTTTTTAATATATTCTTCAATATATTTCTAAATAAACCTAGGTTGGTAAGATTTCTACCGTTAATAATAACAGATTTATCAATATTATTATTAGTGTTATATTTTTCAATATCTAATTGACGATGGTTAATGTAAGGAGTTATATTTTGAATGGTTTTAAAATAATCTAATTGGCTATTCTCAATAAATTTAACCGATTTAGCTTTAATTAAAAGAAATCGTTTGATTCTTCTACCATCAGAATTTTGCATTCCTCTCCAGTTTTTAAAACTGTCAGAAATTAAACTATAAGTAGGAATTGTAGTAGTTGTATTATCAAAATTACGAACTTTTACTGTTGCCAAATTTATTTCAATTACATCACCATCTGCACCAAATTTATCCATTGTTATCCAGTCACCAATGCGAACCATATCATTAACAGAAACAGATATACTAGCAACAAAACCTAAAATTGTATCTCTAAAAATTAAATGATAACTGCAGAAACAGAACCCAAAGTAGTTAAGAAAACAGGTTTACTAATACTAAAAAGAATGGAAATAAAAGAGATTATACCAAATATCCATAGCATTATCATTATTACTTGAATATAACTATCTATTGGTTTGTCACTATAACGAGGTTTGTTTTTCAAATAATCTTTTAAGGAATTGAAAATACTTCTTATAATCCAAAGCGTTAAAATTATAATATAAGTCTTAATTCCTTTTCAAAATAACTTCCCAATAGTTAAAATCCTTTAAAATTAAAGGAACTGTTTTATAAATAAAGACTAACGGAACTAAATGAGCTATATACTTAGCTGTTTTATTAGCAACTAAAAAGTCATCAAATGTAGATTTTGTCCTTTTGGCAAGAATTGTAAGAATAACAATTAGTATTCTTTTGAATAGCATATCTAATAGATAGGCTATAAAAATTACGATTACTATATTGACAAATAGATTTGTATAGGATGCAAATGTATCATTACAATCTAAATTTTTTAGAATTTTATATACCCAATTAAATAATTTCATTTAAAAAATTAATTATAAATACTTTTTTTCAATATAAAAGGTTCCAAAAGGAATCAAAGAAGCTAAACAAATTATAGCAAATTTTTTCAAATCCCATTTTTGTTCCAATTTAAGTAAAATTGCTAGAGAAATATATAGAATGAATAAAATTCCATGAGCCATTCCTATATATTTTACAAAAATAGGTTGGCTGAAAAAATATTTCATAGGCATAGCAAAAAATAATAAAGCAAGAAGTGAAATACCTTCTAATAATACAATAATTTTAAAAAATTTTATCATGATAAAGCAGAATAAATAGCATAACCATATATTACAAAACGTAATATTCTAAGGGAAGCAAATAAAAAAAAGTTTTTTGAGAAAACTTAATCATTCCAGCTGCTAAACAAGCGATAGCAAAAGGTAATGGTAGTAATGCACCAACAGCAATTAAAAATCCACCCCATTTTTGCATGTTTTTGATATGTTTTAGTCATTTTTCCTTCTAAATAATCATTAATTTTTGGAACTAATAATAACGATCTTCCCATGTAATAAGAAAGAACTCCACCAGTGTAAGATAAAATTGCTAATAATGATAAATAGAGTAGTGGTGAGCTGGTACTTTTAGTCCAAGCAATAAAAATATCAGGTGGTAAAAGACCTAAAAAACTTTCAGAGATAAAGAAAAGTGAAAAAATAGAAAAATCACTATAATTTTTTGTAACAAATTGAAGCATTTCATCAATGCTAATTATTTTATAATTAACATAAACTAAAGCACCAATAATTAATCCAAGAGGAATTAATGCTTTTTTTTGTGTTTTGCCAAATGAATGAATAAAACCCAGTGTACTTATAGTATTGGTGTAATAGTCTAGCTCTGGATTTTTTTTGCTTTTCCATAAAAAAGATTTAGGACTGCAAATTTACTAAGAAAATTATAGTTAACTGTTAAAGAATATAAAAAAAATCGGTCATTTTTAAGACCGATTCGTTATATAATTTCATTAGTAAAATATTAAAATGCTAAAAATAATTTATTGTATTCTTTTAAATCAAGTAAATTATTTTTCTTAGTCAAATCATGCAATAAGGATAAAAAATATTCAAAACTTTCTATATCATTTTTACTTGTAGCAACATTTATTGTTTCTTTACTATCTTCAATTGGTTCATCTTCAGGAATTGCAATAAGAAATGCATTATTAGTTTCTATATGCTCATAGGCTAATCGTAATGCTTTTGTAACTACTGGATTTTGTTCTTCTAGAGAATATTCTCTTATTTTTTTTAAATCACTAACTACAGAAACAACATCAAATTTATTTTGTAATATTTCTTTTTGTATTTTCTCAATTAATTTTTGAGCATTTTTATTTTCCATGAGTATAACAGTTTTTAACAGGAAGGCAAAGCTAAGATTTAATTAAGATTTAAACAATAATTTCAGTTTTTTATTGTATAAAATCAATGTTTTATAAATTTAGCAGTTTGAAATTAGCTTTTCTACGAAAAAAAATGATATTTGCTTCATTTTTATAAATTTTTTATTAACTAATTATTGGTTTTTTATTAAATTTGTAAGATATTTAATCATACTTATATGAAACAATTTTACAATTCTATATTTATTTTCTTTTTTGCAACTTTATTAGTTCGCAAAATACTTATGTACCTGACGATGGTTTTGAACAGTTCTTAATTGATTTAAGTATTGATAATGGTCCACTAGATGATTATGTTCCTACGGCAAATCTTGAAGCTCAAGAAGATCTTTTTATTTCACAAAATTATAATATAACTGATTTAACAGGTTTAGAGGCATTTACAAATATTTATACACTATCAATTTCAAATAACCCAATATCTACTGTAGACTTAAGTGGAAATCCATATTTATATACACTTCGTTTAATAGATTTGAATATTACAAATGTTAATTTGTCTGGATTGATTTATTTGGAAGAAGTTACTATTAGAGGAAATAATATTTCTACTATTGATTTAAATTCTCAACCAAATCTTAAAATATTAAATATTGAAGCAAGTCAAATTACAGGTTTAGATTTAAGTTCTAAGACTCACTTGGAAGAATTGACTTTAACTAACAATCAGTTAACTTCTTTAAATGTAAAAAACAATAATAATACAATTATTTATGCTTTTGATGCTACAGGAAATCCAAATTTAGGATGTATCCAAGTTGATAATCAAGTAAATGCCATTGCAGCTACTGGTTCATATTCTAGTTGGTTAAAAGATGCTACAGCAAGTTATGCCGAAAATTGTAATCCTCTTAGTACAGATACATTTAATTCTGATATAGCTAATATTTATCCAAATCCAATTAAAAATAATCAAATATTACAATTCAAAAATATTGATAGTGATTTCAGTTTTTCATTATTTGATATTTCAGGTAAATTAATTGAAAAAAAGGTAATAACCAATAATCAATTTGAAATTTCTAGATTACCAAAAGGAGTTTATTCTTATATACTTCAATCTGACAATAAAATAATAACTAATAAATTAGTAATTATTGATTAAACATATCCTTGTTGTATTGCATACTTCACTAATCCTATCATATTTTTAGTTCCTATTTTTCGCATTAAATTTTTTCTATGTGTTTCTATAGTATTTATAGAAAGATGCAATATTGATGCTATTTTCTTGAGAACTTTTTTCATTTGAAATTAATATCAAAATTTCTTTTTC
>JAAURU010000013.1 GCA_012032075.1 Flavobacterium sp. | reverse complement strand
AAAACTGACAGCTTTTTTGCTTTAATATATTAATGAGACTAATGCCCTCCTGATATTTTTTTTATCAAAACTAATTCCTTGGCTACTTAAAATTCCTTTTACTTTCCATGCATAAAAAGCTAAATAAGCAAAACAAACTACTCCAACTATATAACTCACATGAATTGTAGTTAAATCGGCTACATATCCTTGTAACCAACTAATAATTCCTCCACCCATAATCATCATAATTAAAAAACTACTTCCTTGACTTGTGTTTTTCCCTAAACCACTTACTGCTAAAGTAAAGATACAAGGCCATAATGTACTACAAAATAAACCTACAGATGTAAAGGCATAAACACTTACCATTCCTGTTGTTGACATCCCTGTTAGTAAAGCTAAAATTCCTAAAACAGAAAATATTAATAACATTCTAGCTGGATTTCCTTTACTAGCCATATCAGCAGCAATTAAAACTAAAATTATTAAAGCATAAACATAAAAAGGTGTCAAATCATGCTTTGCGATTGCATTAACTAATAAAAATACTCCAAAGGCTAAATATGGTGCAACAAATCGCAATATTTTTTGCAAATCCATTTTATCTGTAAATGCTTCAACAGCTCCTGTCCATCTTCCTATCATTAAACTAGCCCAATACAATGAAATATAAGGTGCAATATCTTTAGTTAAAAAACCTAAGTCTTTTTCCATGTAAGCAGGTAAATTACTCGCTGTAGAAACCTCTACACCTACATAAACAAAAATACCAATCATACCTAATATTAATTGAGGATATTGTAAAGCACCACTTCTATCTTTTTTAGAAGATATATCTTCACTTTCAACAACAATTTCAGGTTTATCTGGCAGGGAAGAAAATTTTAAAAATACAGCTACAATAAGAAAAGCTGCGCCTAAAATTAAATAAGGTATTTTCACACTTTCAACACTCATAGCAGAATCTCCACCACCAGAAACCGCAGAACCAAAATAGCAAAACTTACAATTAATGGCCCGATTGTTGTACCAAAATTATTAATCCCACCTGCCAAAGTTAAACGTTGAGAACCTGTTGTTATAGGTCCTAAAGCAATTGCTAGAGGATTTGCAACTGTTTGTTGTAAAGAGAAACCCAAACCAACTATAAACAAACCAGATAACATTAAGGGAAAAGAATTCAAATTTGCTGCTGGATAAAACAACAATGTACCAATAGCAGAAATTAATAACCCTAATGCTAATGAATTTTTATATCCAATTCTATTGATTAAATCTCCTTTTGTCATAAAAGAAACTAACATGTAAATTAAGGAGCCCACAGTGTAAGCTACATAAAAAGCTAGTGATACTAATTGACTTTCTCCTTGAGATAAATCAAAAGCTTTTTTGAAAACAGGAATCAATATATCATTACTTGCAGCTACAAATCCCCAAAAGAAGAAGACTGTAACTAGTGGAATAAATTGCGCCCAATTGGTTTTAATTTGGTTTGTACTCATAATTAAATTTTGATTGTTAATTTAGATTTTATAAATTGTTCACTTCTTCAAATATATCAAATTGATAAAATTGTAACAAAATATTTCATAAATATACATTTATAAGCTATTCGAGTGACTATTTTGATAAATTAGTTATTAACGAAAACGTTTTCATAAAGTTAAATTATTGGTAATCAATATAAAAATATAACGTTTTCGGTTGTTAATAACTTAAAAAACATTGTTTATATTAAATTCTTCCCACAACAATTTTGACAATTCAAAATTTAAAAAAGTTAATTATATAAAAACTATTTTAAATACAACTAACTATTAAATATTAAACTTATTTTTGTTACCAATAAAAGTTATTAGTTTTAAAAATCCTATGAAAAAGATAGTTTACTTATTTGTATTATTACTTAGTTTTTCCTCTTGTGATGATGGAGAATTAACATTAGAATCTTTTAATTTTGAAGATGTAGATATTCAAGACTGTGACGATGAAAATAGCTATTTAATATTCAAAACTAAAAAAGATGAACTATTATTAGTTAGCCTTTCTAAAGAAAATTATGAAGCAGCTTTCAATAATGTTCCAGAATCAGTTACAACACCTAGAGAATATCCAATAAATAGTACAAATCAAGTTATTTACAGAAAATATACAGGAACAGTTTCTAAAACAACTGTTTGTAGTGTTATTCCAGTTTCATCACCTACTGTTTCTAAAGAATGGGGTGCAACTGGTGGAACAATTAGAGTGCAAACGACAGTAATTCCAGACCCAAGTGTTAGTTTTGTACGTTACAATCATAATATTACATTTTTGAACGTAAATTTTGCAAGTACAGATAATTCTTTCAGTTTTGAAAGTTATCTTTATGGTGATTATGAAATAAGAGAATAAAGTTCTATTTCACATTTTGCTTAATATAAACTTCAGTTGCTCCAAAGCCATATTTTTGAAAACTAGCTTCTTGAAAACTAACTTGTTCGTAACGACCAAGCATAAACTCTAGTTCCGATTTTAAGACTCCTTCTCCTACTCCATGAATAAAGACTAGTTTTTGCATTCTATTTCTAATTGCAAAATCTAATTGCCCTTTTGCAGTTTCCATTTGGATATTTAGAATATCATAATTTGACATCCCTTTTATTGAAGGTACTAATTTTTCAATATGTAAATCGACCTCTAAAACGAAATCCTCTCTTAGTATTTTTTTTCTTTAGTAAACGAGACGCTTAACAGGTTCTTTTTTTTTCTGATAATACTTGAGACACGCTTTTTGATGAAAATAAATCCTTCAACGATTCTCTATTAATAACTACTAATTCTTCAGCTTTAAATTGCATCACAAAATCATCAGTAGTAGTAATTGTGATTTCGTTTGCATTAATTTTGGTAATCACTCCATCAATTGCATCATCTAAAACCGATACCTTATCTCCTATTTGAAAATCACTCTTCATCATCTTGTTCGTTTTTACTTGGAATCTTTTTCATTATTTTATACAAACCAACCATAAACAATGCAAAAGCTCCAAACATAATAAACTTATTAGGTTCAGGTTTTGATTGTTCATATATTGCATATACACCTAAACTAAAAAGTAATATTGTATATATAAAGTTCTTCATTTCAATTAATTTCTCCAAATATAAAACTAAAAAACAGAAGCTAGTTTTTTTACATTATTATTTTTTGTAATCTTGTATAACGAAAAAATAAATTATGGAAGAATACATGATTCCTTGTTTAAGTAAATCACTTTTTGGAGTAGAGTGTTTGGGTTGTGGTACTCAAAGATCGCTTTTACTTTTGTTTCAAGGTGAATTTGTGGCTGCATTTAAAATGTATCCTGCTATTTATACCACTTTACTTTTCTTTGGATTTCTTTTTCTGCACTTAATTGATAAATCGAGAAACTACTCAAAAATCGTAATATCATTAGCAATTACAAATGCAATTGTAATGATTGCCGCATACTATTTTAAACATTTTTACTAACTAAATAAATAATCAAACCATGAAAAATCAAAAATTACCCAATGCTACCGCTGTACTCGTTTTAGGAATTGCTTCAATAGTAACTTGTTGTTGTTATGGAATTATAGGAGTAATACTAGGAATTGTGGGTTTACTAATATCTAAGAAAGACTTGTTACTTTATAAAGAGAATCCTAGTCAATATATAAACTATAGTAATTTAAACATAGGAAGAATACTTTGTATAATAGGGATAGTTTTAGGAAGTATTTATTTAATATGGACAATATACTTATTTTCAACAATAGGATACGAAGGTTTACAGCAAATGCAAGAAGAAATGATGAGAAAATATGGTGCTAGATAATCTTAATAAAAATAAATAAAAATCAAATCCAGCTTTATGCTGGATTTTTTTTTATAAAAATTATACTGTTAAAAATCAATTAGTTAAATATTAATTTCGAGTAATTTTATTTTTTGGTCACGCAAATTGTATATAGTTAATCAAGCAACAAGTTTTCAAATAAAAAAACGAAGTTGAAAGTTTAACCTTAAATTGATGTATCATGAAATCGAAGATTCACGAATTCAAATTAGTAAGATTTTTATCTATGAGTAAAAAAATTACACAAGTATTAGTTATTACAGTTTTAGCATTAGGCTTACAAACTGTAAAAGCATCAGAGAAAAGGGTTTTTAATGATGTTGATAGTAGAAATTATCCACCTGTAGATTATAGATATGCAGACCCGATAGTTTTCATGGAAAGAGGAATTGAATTTTATGTGTTTCCAAATGGTGAATTTGATTTTAACACTGTTAGAACAACAGCTCCAAGATCTAGAAACGTTCGTGGAAATGTAAATGCAACTTATGGAGCATCTGGTTCTTACTCAAATACAAATTATTATAACAATGTAAGAAATAATGGCACGAAAATTGAGCATGATTATATGGGTCGTGTGAGAAGAATTGGAAATGTTTTTATAAACTATGATAATGTAGGAAGAGTTAAAAGAGTAGGCTCAGTTTATATGACTTATAACAGTTTTGCTCTTAGCCAAGTAGGTGGTTTACGAATCATTTATGACAGAAGAGGAAGAATAATAGATATCATAGGAGTTGTTAATGGTTATAGCACAAATTATCCTTACAATTCAAATAATTATTATCCATCAAATAATAACAATAATGGTTATGGATCAGGATATTATGATGATGAAAATAATGATGATGATGATTACTACTATTACCGTCAAGATGGTACAAAAGCAAAAATGTCTAATGAGGACAAAAAAGAAATAGAAAAGAAAGACTAATTAGTCTCAAGATTTCATAAATAGTTTTGGTTGGTTTAGTTTGTTTGTTAAAGTCCTGTGGAGCAGCAATGTGAAGCAGGATTTTACATTTATATGATTTTCTTTACAAATTTATCAATGACACTATTAATATCTGCTGAAAGCCTTAGATAATAAGAAATTCCAACATAGAAAATAGTTATTAAAGTAGATTTTAATACGATATTTACCATTGGGTTAAACCCAAAATTCCAAAAATAAAAAACTAAAAAAGTAAGTACTAATACTCCAAAAGATTTTAATGTATTTATCGAAAACGGAAATAACTTCATTTTAAATACTACAAATAGTAATTTGGACAAACTATATAAAGTTATAGACAACAATGTTGCAAAAGCTGTTCCTTTTAAACCATATAACGGAATAAATATCATATTTAAACCAACTGTAACTAATAGCAATAAAACACCTAAAAAAAGTACTGTTCTATAATATTTCGAATTGAAAATAATTGCGTTATTATTTCCCAAAATTAAATCGAAATATTTAGATAAACCTATGGTAAAAACCACAAAAATTCCACCAGCATATTCCTTTGGTAACAACAAATACAATTGTTCTATGTTTGCCAAAATCCCAATTAAAATCAAGCCTCCAATAATTTGCAAAGTAATGGATGTTTTTTTATAAAGTACATTCAACTCATCATACTTGTTTTCGCTCATTAATTTAGCTGTAATAGGATAGGTAATTTGGTGCATCGCTCTACTTGGCACTGCAATAACAGTAGCAATAAAAATAGCAACCGAATAATAAGCAATGTTCTCAATTTTTACATACCAATTCAACATAAACTTATCTATTTCAAGGAATAAATTGGCAATTCCACCTGTTAAAATGATAAACAAACTATAGGTAATTATAGCTTTTACGTTTTTTGGTAAAACAAAAGTAAAAGATGGAAATCGTACTTTATAAGCAATCCATTTCATTAAAAGCATTGAAAAAAGATAAATTCCCATTAAAGTATAAACAAACTGAACAGGAGTTATCCAATTGAAATAAACTGCAAATAATGAAATACTGACTAAGATTCTTAATAAAACCTCTTTTATAAAATTACCTAAAACCGATTGCAAATGTACTTTTACCCAAGCATAAAAAATCTCAAAATAACCCATAGATAAACCTATGACAGGAATTTGCCAAATGTATTCGTAAACAATACCGTTTTCTCTTGACAAGAGTATGGCAATTTGATGATAACCAAAATAAGCTATTACTGAAAAAGGGATGATTAATAGTAAAGGTAAAAACAAAATAAAAGTCAGAAATTCAGCTTTTTCTTTTTCTGTTTTGTACTCATTAAAATATTTCACCAAGGTATTATGTACTCCAAAAGCCATTAAAGGCATTAAAATATTGGCAGAAGAAAGTATGTAACCTACTAAACCATAATAGGTATCACCTAAAAACTGAACATACATATATAGTGTATTTACAGCTCCTATAGCAAAGCCAATGTAAGTAATGATGGTATTTTTTATGGATTGGTTGATTACAATACCCATGATAAAATTAGAAGTTAGAATTCAGAAATTAGAATTTTTGAAAGTTTTTTAGTTAGACTTTTTCTACTATATTGTTGCAAACCAACAGGAAATGACTTTAAATTATTTTCTTGATACAAAGTAAAGCATTTTAAAAGATAGTGTTTCAACTTTTCTTTTTCTTGGTAATTAAAGAAAACTCCTGAGTTTGTTTCTTTTAAAATTTTCTCAAAGTCAGTATCATTTGGACCAATTGCTAAAATAGGTCTTTCCGAATCATATATTCAAACAATTTTCCTGGAATAACTGCATTTTGTCTCCTCTGAATCTATTTCAACCAATAGTAAAACTTGCGAACTTCTTTGTTCTTGCAAAGCTTCTCCATGTGAAATATAGCCTAAATGATTTACAAATGAAGTCAAATTATAGTTAGAAATACTTTCTAAAACTTCATTACTAACTGCACCAATTAATTTCAACTGAAATTTTACTGCAAATGCTTCATATTCAATAACTAATTCTGCTAAAGATTGCCATAAAAATTTCAGGATTTCTTTCTGATAAAAATGAACCAATATGAGCCAATGTAAATTTGGTATCCAAAGGTTTCTTAATTATCTTTTCCACATCATAACCATTGGTAATTACTTCTATTGGTTGTTTTGTAATAACTTCAAATTCTTTTTTAGTATTTTCAGAAGTTACAATAATCGAATCACAACTATTCAAAACTTCGTTTTCTAGTTTTTTGTGTGTTTTTGAAGCCCAATTGCTTAATTTTAATTGTTTATGATACCCAATAGTTGTCCAAGGGTCACGGAAATCGGTTATCCAATTGATATTTAAGTCTTTCTTTAATTGTAATCCAATGAGATGCAAACTATGTGGTGGACCAGTCGTTATAACTGTATCAATTTCATTTTCCTGAAGATACTTTTTTAAAAAATTGACCGATGGTTTTACCCAAAAAATACGAGCATCAGGAATAAATAGATTTCCTCTTATCCAAAGCATCGTTTTTTCGACCAAAGATTGCTTCTTTTGATTTGGAATTATCCCTGAACTTATTTTTTTTGTTTTCTTTTTTGAAAAACGGAAGCTAATCCATACGGTTCAAAAATCTTCTTTTTTACAATAATTGCATCAGCTGAAACTTCATTTAGTAGTTTTTCATCTATAAGAGGATATGTAGGATTTTCTGGAATATAAACGTGTGGTTGAAAACCAAATTCTGGTAAATATTTTACAAATTTTAACCAACGTTGCACTCCTGGTCCTCCAGCTGGAGGCCAATAATAGGAAATGATTAGTATTTTTCTTTGAGATTTAATTTTTTGTTTTTTTTATTAATTTATCTGAAAAATAAATCATTAGTATTAAGTTTATTAATAACAAGTAATATCCAAATTTAATTTGTGAAAATTCTTTTATTGTTGAATCATATATAATATAAAAAGTATAGATTAATAAAAGCAAAATACTAATAAATACTAATTTTCTTACCATATAAAAATCATTATTATATGAATAATAGAAAATGAAAAATGAAATAATAATAATAAAATCCATTAATATGGAAATATAAAAATCAAATTCTAATAAAGCATTAATCTCAAACTCTATGAACGTCATGTAAGCAAGTTCATATGTGTTAAAAGTAAAATCATCTTGACTTTTAATCAAAAATTTTTCTTTTTCATAAACACTATTTAAACCTCTATATTTAGGCAATTTTTTTATACTATCATTTGAACATGTTTGGAATAGCGGACATAAAACAATATAAAACTTAAACAAGATAAAGTTCTTATTAAATAGGATTTATTTACAATAGTTAGTTTCATTTACATGTTAGAAATTACAACTTGTTTTTATCTATTCTAGGAGCATTTTTTAAAGCATAAGAAAGCTCCATCAAAACTAGCAATCGATGTAATCTTTCTTCATAAGAAAAGTTTCTTAGTTTCAGCTATTCTTTTAGCTTCTTTAATTTCAGGGCTTTCATTATTTAGCTTACTTTCTTCCATTTATATAAAATCTATTGGCTAAAGTCAAAAGAAATTAATTAATTCTCTTTTTTCTCTGTTCTTTGTTCTCTGTTCTTTGTTCTCTGTTCTATTTTCTATTTTCTAACTTCTGGTTTCTCTTTTCTAGTTCCAAAATAAACTCCTCCAATAATCAACAAAATCATTCCTATAGAACTCATTAAGGCAATGGAACTTCCTGTTTTCACCACTTGTGGTTCAAACTTGAATTCAATGGTATGTTCCCCAGCAGGAATTTGAAGACCCCTTAAAACATAATTAGCTCTAAAAATTGGTAATTCATTTCCATCTATAGTTGCTTTCCATCCGCTTTTATAGTACATTTCTGAGAATACCGCAAAACCATCACTAGAATTCTTTGAGGTATATTTTAGATAATTTGGTTTATAGATATCTAATTTAATTGTTGATAAAGAATCTACATTAAAATTTTGCTTTAAAATTTTAGCTATTGGATTTGTAGCAAAATTGTTCAAATATATTTCACTATCTTTTTGATTGATTAAAACTTCATTTTTACTATTTATAGTTTCCAAAGCTTTCATTTCTTCATCCGCTGAATTTACTATTTTTATTTTTTCAACAAACCAAGCATTTCCATTTGCTGCAGGATTTTCCAGTGCTATTGGTGCTCCTTTTTCATCGGTTTGAATAACATATTTTACGTTTAGCATATTTAAAACGTTTACATTATTTTTGGCAATTTGGTAATCAAACAATTGTTGCATTCTTCTAGGTTTTGCAGCATGGTAACCACCTATTGATTTATGAAAATAAGAACTTCTAGCACTACTCAATTGTCCTGCTATTTCAAAAACCCTAAAATGTGAAGTGTCTTGCAAAATTTTAGCATCAGCTTCTGTTGGTTGGAAAGGTTCGTTCATTTCTCTAGCTGGTCTAAAATCATCTTTATCTACATAGTTTTTGGCAATAAAAAATAAATCACTACACATTAATAAACCTACCACAATTACAGTTAAAATTTCTTTCAAAGCATTTTTAGTATGTAGAAATAGTGTTCCAAAAACCACTAAAACAAAGCCCATAGAACGCAAAATATCATTTGTATATAAAGACATTCTATCTTTTTTCAAAGCTTCAATAAATTCTGGACCATAATTTTGAGCATAATAATCATTATTTCCTCCAGTGAAATTGAAAGAACCTTTAAATATGAATAATGTGGCTAATATTCCGAAAACAATTGCTCCTGTTTTCCAAAGGTAATTCCATTGTGTTTTTTTATCATCCAACTTAAAAAATTGATATAAACCTATAATTGCTAAAGCAGGAACACACAATTCTAATATAACTTGTATAGAAGAAACTGCTCTAAACTTATTATACATTGGAACATAATTAATAAAAAAATCAGTTAGGAAAGCGAAATTTTTTCCCCAAGAAAGCAATAATGATAAAATAGCTCCTGTAAGTAATGCATATTTTATTTTCTTATTTTTACTAATGAATAATGCTAAAACGAAAAAGAAAAATACAACTATCCCAATATAAGCAGGTGCAGCAACTATAGGCTGGTCTCCCCAATATGTTGGCATTTCTTTTACAATGTTTCTAGCTTGATAAGGAGGAACACCTTGCTGTTCCATGAAACGATACATCTCAGAATCTACACCTAAATCTTCATGATTTGAACCTCCAAATAATCGTGGTGCAAGTAAATTTAAGCTTTCTGCTTTACCATAACTATATTCTGTTATGTATTCATAACTCATTGCATTGCCATCTTTCTTTGGAGAACCATCTTCATTAAAAAGTTAATTCACTTTTATCGCGTGTGGAAAATTTAGCATATTCTGAAGTTGCCAATAAATTAGTTGCATTGGCTCCTATTGCTAATAAGCCAGCAATTGCAAAAACCCCTAATGTCTTTCCTAAATCTTTGAATGCTTTTTCATTGATGAATTGATAAACATAAAATATACCTACAATTAGAAGTAATAATAATAGATAATAGGTCATTTGAAAGTGATTCGCTTGTATTTCCAAAGCTGTAGCAATCATGGTTAGAATTCCTCCTAAAATATATTTTCTTTGGAAAACCAATAAAACTCCTGCTAAAACCATAGGCATATAAGCAATCGCATGTGCTTTTGCATTATGACCAACACCTAAAATAATGATTAAATAAGTTGAAAAACCAAAAGCTAAGGCTCCAAAAAAAGCTTTCAGTGGATCAATTTTTAAAACCATTAATAAAATATAAAAGCCTAAGAAATATAAAAATAAGTAATCGGCAGGTCTAGGTAAAAAACGCAATAATGAATCTAATTTTTTAACATAATTATGAGGGTAATTTGCACCTAATTGATAAGTAGGCATTCCACCAAAAGCTCTATTAGTCCAATAGGGTTCTTCATTTGTTTCTTTTCTAAAATCATTTTGTTCTTTTGCCATTCCAGTATATTGAACAATATCAGATTGATATATTTTTTTCCTTCTAAAACTGGATAAAAATAAATCAATGCAACTAAAAGAAATCCAAAAATGGCTAGAAAATGAGGTAATAAAGACTGTATTTTTTTCATTGGAAATTAGATAACTATAATAAAATGCTAAGGTAAATAAAAAAAAGGATATTGCAATAATATCCTTTATAACTCAATTTTTAAAATTTTTAGTTTATTTCCTCAAAATCAACATACTCACCTACTTTCTTTTTTTCTTTTGGCATTTCTTTAGTTTTCGATTGTTGTGAGTGTGTATTTGATTGAGATTGATGTTGCCCAAATTGTTGATTCATTTGTTCTTGCATTTTTTGTTGCATTTTATTTACAGCAGTTTTCATCAAAATTGGTGCAAATATTCGTATTAAAAATTTAAACAAATAGTAAAATAAAATTATGTAAACTAACGTTTTAACAAAGCCTGTGAAAGATGCTATTTCCATTTTTAATCAATTTAAAATTCAAAAGTATGAATATTAGTAGAGAAAAGCGTACTATTGTTTCTTAAAATTATTATAAAAATACTATTTTTGGAAATAATTTCAAACAAACAATCTTTGCTAATAACCAAACGTTTGTGTAAATGACTAAAAATGCCTATACATGAACATCAAATAAAATAAACAACAAATGAAAAAATTAAAATTAATATTCTTATTATTCTTTGTTTACCAATTGCAATTTGCTCAATATACAGATGATATAAACTCTAATCGTCCGGGAAAATCCATGATGGCTTATTCCATAGGTAAAACTGTATTTCAAACTGAAACGGGTTTGAGTTTTCAAAATGAAGACCATTCAAAATTAAAATATAATGCAAATGGAGCTATTGCAGAACTAGATATTAGATATGGATTATTTTTTGAACAATTAGAATTTAGTTTAGAATTACAATATCAAATGATAAGTATGAAACAGTTTTTTAAGTGAAAATCGTTCTGCCTTAAAAGAAACAATAATAGGAGCTAAATATTTATTTTATGATCCTTACAAAAACTTTGAAGAAAAAGATAATCTATATAGTTGGAAAGCTAATCATAGATTCAAATGGAGACAATTAATTCCAGCTTTATCTGGTTATGCGGGTATTCATCTTAATTTTTCAGACAATCCTTTTAATTTTGCTCCAAATATTAAAGAACCTATTGTTAGTCCAAAAGCAATGTTAATTACACAAAATAATTTTGGCTCAAGATGGGTTTTAGTAACTAATTTTATGTATGATAAAATAGGTTCTGACTTAGCTTCTTTAAACTATATTGTAACTCTTACTAGAGGATTCAATAGAAGATGGTCTGGTTTTGTAGAAAATCAAGGTTATAAAGGAGATTATTATGCTGATGGTGTGTTTAGAGGTGGAGCAGCCTACTTAATCACAAGCGATATGCAGGTGGATGTTTCTCTTGGAAAAAACATCAAAGATACTCCTGCTCTTTTTAATTTTGGTGCTGGTTTTTCATGGCGTTTTGATGCAAATTATAAAGAAGTAAAACTCGAACAAGAAGATGGTAGCAAAACAGAAAACAAAATGAAGAAAAGACAATTTAAAGAGAAAAAAAAGAGAGAAAAAGAATTTGAAAAAATTTTTAACGAAAAAAGAAAAAGAATAGGCAAAGTTCAGAAAAAATAGAATGATAACCATAAAAGAAGCCATTACAAAAAAAGAATTGAAAGAATATATTTTATTTTCTTTCGAATTATACAAAAATAACCCATATTGGATTCCTCCAATTATTTCTGAAGAGTTAGCCACTTTTGACAAAACAAAAAACCCTGCTTTTCAAACAGCTGAAGCACATTTTTTATTTAGCCTACAAAGACAACAAAACAGTAGGTAAAGTTGCTGCTATTATAAATTGGGATGAAGTAAACATTTTGAAAAAGAGCAAAGTTCGTTTTGGATGGTTTGATGTAATTGATGATATTGAAGTTACCAAAGCACTTTTAGAAAAAGTTTATGAATTAGGAAACAAACACGATCTAGAAATCGTAGAAGGACCAATAGGTTTTTCAAATTTAGATAAAGTTGGAGTTCTAATTGAAGGTTTTGAAGAAATGGGAAATATGGTTACGTGGTACAATTTACCTTACTATAAAGAACATTTAGAAAAATTAGGATTTATAAAAGAAAAAGAATATATAGAAAGTAGCTTTTCTTTTAAAAATGTAAACCCTGATTTCTTCTTAAAAATGAGCAATTTAATTAAAGAAAGGTATAAATTAAAATCTTTGAATTTTACAAAGACAAAAGATATAATGCCTTATGTAGATCAAATGTTTGATTTATTTAATGAAACCTATTCAAAACTCCAATCATTTGTACCCATAAATGATATTCAAAAGAGTATTTCAAAAAAAAATACATTGGTTTTATAAATCCAGAATTTATTAAATTTATTGTTGATGAAAATAATAAAATGATTGCTTTTGCAATTGTTATGCCAGGTTTTAGTGAAGCTCTTAAAAAAGCTAATGGAAAACTATTCCCATTCGGATTTTACAATCTTTTAAACGCTAGAAAAAACTCAAAAGAAATTGTTTTTTATTTAATAGGTGTTACTCAAGAATATCAAAGCAAAGGGGTAACGGCTATTATTTTTGAAGAATATTATAAAGTTTGTTTAGCTAAAGGTATTGAAACCTGTGTAAGAACACCAGAACTAGAAGAAAATAATGCTATTCATAATTTATGGAAACATTTTGATACTAAAATTAATAAGAGAAGAAGAACTTATATTAAAAAATTATAACTTAATAGTGTTTCTATAAAAAAGACAACGTAGAAAAAAATAGCTCCTTAATTTGAAAGGAGCTATTTTAATTTTAGATGAAATTCATTTTATCGTTTTAACGCAAAGTGTGCTTTAAACACCTTAGCTTGTTGGTTTTCTTCATATTCAACAGTGAACCAATAGTCTGTAGATGGTAATTGTTCACCATTAAAACTTCCGTCCCAACCTAATCCAGCTGGACTTATTTGTTTAATCAATTTACCATATCTATCGAATATAAATATTTTGGTATTAGGAATAGAACTAAGACCAAAAATATTCCATGTATCATTAAAACCATCTCCATTTGGTGTAAAGAATTTTGGGTAATCTATAACTTCAATTTCTTTTACCAAATAAGTACAACCGTTTTCATCAACTACTGTTACAGTATGAATTCCATTACTTACTCCTGAAAAGATATTTGAAGTTTGTAAAGCTCCATCATCTAATTGATAAAGGTAACTACCATTCCATCAATAACTGTCACAACGATTGTTGCATTATCTGAAAAAGCATTTGTTAAAGTATAAGTATAATCAGTGGCATTATTAATTACTGAAACAGAAACCGTGTTTGAACTTCCTTGACAACCTAAACCAATTGCAGTTACTTCAACGTAATAATTACCTGTTGCAAGGGCTTCATAAGTACTTTGGTTTGCTCCTGCAATTATAGTCCCGTTAAAATACCAGTTAAATGTATATTGAGTATCTGAAAATCCAGAATCTAGTATATAACTTTGAAAAACTGTATTTGTTGCTAGTTCAACACAAATTGTACCGTCAAATAGCACAGGTACAGGAATTGCTATAACAGTAATATCTCTTGTTGAAGTAGCATTTGTACAACCTCCTGTTCCAGCTACCGTGTAGGTAATTGTCGCTGTTCCAGCAGAAATTCCTGTTACTACTCCAGTTGCATCAACTGTTGCTATTGCTTGATTACTTGAACTCCATGTTCCTCCTGTACTTGTTGAAGTAAATGTTGTACTATTTCCTTCACATATATCTTGCATTCCACTTAAGATACCAGCATTTGGAGCTACTGAAACAGTAACATCTCTTGTTGCAGTATCTCCTGAACATCCTCCAGTTCCTGCTATAGTATAGGTTATCGTTGCTATTCCTGACGAAACTCCAGTTACAACTCCTGTTGTAGCATTTACTATTGCAATAGTTAAATCACTAGAACTCCATGTTCCTCCTGTACTTGTTGAAGAAAATGTAGTAGAACTAGCTTCACAAATATTTTGTGTTCCACTTAACATTCCTGCATTAGGTATTGCTATAACAGTAATTGTTTCTGTATTTGTTAATGGATTTGTACAAGTTGTTATAGTATTTGCTATTTCTGTCAACAATATAGTTTGATCTGTAGTTGCAGAAGCAATTGTAACAGTACCATTTCCTGTTGCATCTAATACAACCGTTTGAACTGCTCCAGCATTAATAATATAACTAATTGTAGTATTTGGAGTTCCAACCACGGTAAATATTGCATTTTGATTCTCGCAAATTGGAGTATTACTTGTTAAACTTGTTACTGTTGGTAATGGATTAACTGTAACTGTCTCTGTATTTGTTAGTGGAGTAACACAGGTTCCTATAGTTATATCATTTAATAAGATAGTTTGATCTACTGTAGCCGAAGTTATAGTTACCACTCCATTTCCTGTCGCATCTAATACAACTGTTTGAACTGTACCAGCATTAATAGTATAACTAACTGTAGCATTTGAAGTTCCAATTATTGTAAATATTGCATCTTGGTTCTCACAAACAGGACTATTACTTGTTAAACTGCTTACTACTGGTAATGGAGTAACTGTGACTGTCTCTGTATTTGTTAATGGATTTATACAAGTTGTTGCAGTATTATCTATTTGTGTCAACAATATAGTTTGATCTGCAGTTGCAGAAGCAATTGTAACAATAGCACTTCCAGCCGCATCCAATACTACCGTTTGAACTGCTCCAGCATTAATGGTATAACTAACTGTTGCATTTGGTGTTCCAACTACGGTAAATATTGCATCTTGATTCTCGCAAACAGGACTATTACTTGTTAAACTTGTTACTGTTGGTAATGGATTAACTATAACTGTCTCTGTATTTGTTAATGGTGTAACACATGTTCCAATAGTTATATCATTTAATAAAATAGTTTGATCTATAGTTGCTGATGTGATAGTTACTACTCCATTTCCTGTACCATCTAAAACAACCGTTTGAACTGCACCAGCATTAATAGTATAACTAACTGTTGCATTTGGTGTTCCAACTACGGTAAATATTGCATCTTGATTCTCGCAAATTGGACTATTACTTGTTAAACTTGTTACGGTTGGTAACGGTCCTACAATAATTGTTCCTGTCAATATTAAATTGCTAACACAACCTGTTGTTGTTACCGAATAATTAAATGTTCCTGTTGTTGCTGAAGTACCTGTAATAGTTAATACTCCTCCAGAAAAAGAACCAGAAATCCCAACTGGTAGTCCTGTAACATTAATCCCTGTTGCTATGCCTCCAGCTGAGTATTCAATTGGAGTAATTGCATCAGAAATACAAAGCGTTTGATTATCTGTATTTACAGCTGATGTTAGAACAAGAGAACAATCACAATTAATAATATCTATGCTTACAGGAGGTGTATCATAAGCTGGACATGTTGCTGAAGTAGCTAAAGAGTAAACAATAGAGTACATTCCCTCAATACTTAAATCAGGATTAATTACTCCTGTAGTAGGGTTTATTGATAAACCAGTTGCAGGGGTAACTATATATTGACCTCCAGCTGGAGCAGTGTTTGTTGGAGATTGTAAAGTAGCATCATTCGAACAATAATTAGTACTTGAATAAGAAATTGTACCTGATGGATTTGGCACAGCTACTAATTGGAAAGTTTCAATAACAGGGCAACCTGTTACAAAAAAATCTTCGGCTCTAACCCAAATAGTCTCACCTCCATTAGCAGTATAATTTGATAAAGATGCTGGAGGAATTGAAGGAAAACCATTTTGAGCATCTAACAAAGAAGTATGATACGTTATACCGAAATCAGAAGGATTTAAAGAACCTAACATATATGCCGTTTGATCGATATTAAAAGTATAAGGTGGTGCTGTTGAAGTACAAATTGTTACATCCTCAGGCTCAAACTCTAAAGGGTAAGGAACAGGGCCAACAGTTACTGTAGCTGAAATTTGCCTTATTGTTGCATCACATTGCGTATATCTTATTAGAGCTGTATAATCTGTATCTAAAGTGGGACAAACATTAAAGGGATTTTGACCTGTACTACCAGCTATAGGAACTCCATTTGCCAACCAAGAAATTTGTGAAGTTACTACATTACCATCTGGTACAAATCGCCATGCTTCATTCATTGCGGTCCATGTGCCAGTATTTCTACCTGGAGCAACTAAGGCTTGCATACCATCTTGATTTTGAATACCAATTAATCCTCTTCCACCATTCCATGTAGTACAAGGTGTTCTTCTAGCTACATAAACCTCTATAATATTGGATGTTTCATACAAAACAATTTGACTTGTTTGTCTCCCAACACCATCATTACAAGAAAACTGAGGTAAATCATTATAACTTACAACAAACAATCTATTAGGAGAAGTTCCATAAACTCTATAATTAACATTTTGAACCGCAGGATTAATAACTGGAGGAGTGTTAATATTAGTATCTTGGTAAACTCCATAAATTGAGTTACGAATTGGAAAGGTTGTATTTGGAATAATTTGATTAAAACTCCATTGACAAAAACCTCCAGGGTTTTGATTCCCCATAGGAACAACACCATTAATATCAAAAGTTACAACTCCATTTGAACCAACTAATACTTGATTATAAAATTGCCCATAAAAACAAAAATCAAAAGGAAGACTAAATGTTGACGACCATCTATCATCCTGAGAACTATCAAACACAAATGAATCACTTAAAGGGGCAAAACTTGCTGGTGGCAAATAAGGTATTGTTTGTACTGAATAATTTGTCGTTGTTTCTGTTGGTAAAAAATTTGCCATTAAATCTACACATTCACCAGCATTACAAACTGGAGCTGGTGCGTTTATAGTTACAAAGGGTGTTGCTTGTGAATAGATTTTATTAAATATGCAAAAGAATACAAGAAACAGTAGTATTTTTCTCATTATTTTTAGTTATTTGTTTGTAATTAATGTTGTATATAACAAATTTAACAAAATATTAATTCTATGCTAATAATTTCTTCATTAATTAACTTGTAGTACTATTTTTTATGATAATTCATTTATCTTTGCTCCTCTAAAATAATATTTGCAATTTTACAAATAAGAATAATGATTCAAAACGAAGATTTTCAAGAAGAAATAGGTAATAATCACATAGCAACTAGCGCTCAAACGCCTTTACGAAAGGATGCATTTGATATATCTGATGATGAAAAAATTGAACGCATTAAGAAAGATGTTGAAAATATATTAACTACTCTAGGAATGGATTTAACAGACGATAGTTTGAAAGGGACTCCTAATCGCGTAGCTAAAATGTTTGTGAAAGAAATTTTTGGAGGTTTAAACCCAACTAAAAAACCTAGTTCATCTACCTTTGAGAACAAGTACAAATACAATGAAATGCTTGTGGAGAAAAACATAGTGGTATATTCTACTTGTGAACATCATTTATTACCTATTGTAGGAAGAGCTCATGTAGCATACATTTCTAACGGAACTGTTGTAGGACTTTCTAAAATGAACCGTATAGTGGATTATTTTGCCAAAAGGCCTCAAGTACAAGAACGTTTAAACATACAAATTGTTCAAGAATTACAAAAAGTATTAGGCACAGAAGATGTTGCTTGTGTGATAGATGCTAAGCATTTATGTGTGAATTCAAGAGGCATAAGAGATATTGAGAGTAGTACGGTTACTGCCGAATTTGGAGGGAAATTTAAAAATGAACAAACCAGAAGAGAATTTTTGGATTATATTAAGTTGGATACGCAGTTTTAGCAAGATGCTGGGTGATGGAAGTTGGAAGATGGATGATGGGTGCAGGATGAAGGGATGATGGAAGTTGGATGCTGAAAACTGAACACTCGAAAACTAGCCTTGATAGTAATGAAAAGCTTTTTGTGAAAGTAGCCTATTTTTTGTTGTTGTAAAAAAGCGACTTTAGAAGCTCTTTTTACAGCTTACAAAAAAAGGATGGTTTACAAAAACTTGTAATGGATAGCATGAATAGCTTCAAATAAAAAAGAACATAAAAAAATTAAAAGGAATTTAAAATAGCATGGAATTATTTAAAAGCCAACATTTAAAAATATACAATACATTAACGGGTGAAAAGGAAACTTTTACACCTATTCATGAAGGAAATATTGGTATGTATGTTTGTGGGCCAACAGTTTACAGCAATGTTCACTTAGGTAATGTGCGTACTTTTATGAGTTTTGATGTTATTTTTAGATACTTACTCCATTTAGATTATAAAGTGCGTTATGTAAGAAATATTACAGATGCCGGTCATTTAACCGATGATGGTGATGTGGATAATGACCGTTTTGTAAAACAATCACGATTGGAGAAATTAGAACCAATGGAAATTGTACAGAAATATACTGTTGATTTTCATAAGGTTTTGGATCTATTTAATTTTCTTCCACCAACTATTGAACCAACTGCAACGGGCCATATTATAGAACAAATTGAACTGACTCAAAAGTTATTGAAAGATGGTTTTGCCTATGAAAGTAATGGTTCGGTTTATTTTGATGTACAAACTTATAACAAAAAAGGCCTGAATTATGGTGAATTGAGTAACCGTAATATTGAAGATCTTTTTGCCAATACTCGTGATCTCGACGGTCAAAGTGAAAAGAAAAACCCTCAGGATTTTGCTTTGTGGAAAAAAGCTTCACTAGCACATATTATGCGATGGAATTCTCCTTGGGGAGCAGGTTTTCCTGGATGGCATTTAGAATGTACAGCGATGAGTACAAAATATTTAGGAGAAACTTTCGACATACATGGTGGTGGAATGGATTTAAAATTCCCACATCATGAGTGTGAAGTTGCACAAGCTAAAGGTTGTTTTGGGCACGCTCCAGTTAAGACTTGGATGCATACAAATATGCTTACCATGAACGGTTTACGAATGAGTAAATCAACTGGTAATTATGTGTTACCCATGGACTTAGTAGCAGGAAACAACACTTTCTTTGAAAAGAAATTTGAACCGAATATCATTCGTTTTTGCTTTTTACAAGCACATTATAGAAGTGTTTTAGATATTTCTAACGATGCCATGCTAGCCAGTGAAAAAGGCTACAATAGATTATTAGAAGCCTATAAATTAGGAAAGACTTTAACAGCAAACGCAACTTCTACGCTAGACATTGCAACATGGAGACAAAATTGTTATAATGCTATGAATGATGATTTTAACACGCCTATATTAATAGCACAATTGTTTGAAGGAGTTCGTTTCATTAATTTGGTCAATGATAAAAAAGCTACTTTAACTGATACTGATTTACACCTTTTAAACAATACGTTGCAAACTTTCCTTGCAGATGTATTAGGTATTAATTTGGATGTTTCCAATGACGGTGCGAATACTAACAAACTAGAAGGTGTAGTAAACATGTTGGTTGAAATGCGAAATGAAGCTAGAGCGAATAAAAATTGGGCTTTGTCTGATGAAATTCGCGATCGATTAGCGACTCTTGGTATTCAATTAAAAGATGGAAAAGAGGGAACTGGGTTTAGTTTATAGTTAGATGATGGAAGATGGAAGATGGATGATGGATGATGGATGATGGATGCTAGATGATGGGAGATGGAAGATGGAAGATGGATGCTGGAAGAATTGACCGTAAAGTAGCTTAAACAATCTTAAACTCTTAAACCATATTAAACTTTTAAACTCAACAAAATTAAATTATTTAAAAAAATACTCATTTCTCCTTTTATCTTCTTGGTTCGAATTTACCAAGTGGTTATTTCTCCATTGACTCCAGCAGCTTGCCGGTTTGAGCCTACTTGTTCGCATTATACTGTTGAAGCTTTACAAAAACACGGTTTATTTAAAGGGAGTTGGTTAGCCATTAAACGAATTCTAAGCTGTCATCCATGGGGAAAAAGTGGGTATGATCCGGTTCCGTGAATTTTGTTTAAAAGTTTAAAATAGTTTAAAAGTTTAAAAAGGTTTAGGAGTTTAATTAAGTCTAATATTGTTTTTAATATTTTTATTTATTTTAACTTCAATTCCCAATAATAATCTTATTTTTACCCATCAAAAATAAATTTTACAAATGACTTACACATTAAATATGGTTTGGAATCCATCAGAAGGAATAGATTTAGGATTTTTTATGGTTCG
>JAAURU010000305.1 GCA_012032075.1 Flavobacterium sp. | reverse complement strand
GAATGTTCCATTTATTACTTAAAGGTAATTCAAAAGCCTTTTTTCAAGAGCCTAAATACATTTCGATTGTTATACTTTTAATTGCTGCGATTTCAGCTGGAAAGCAATTTTTAATTCAAAGTTTAATAATTATCTTATATATAAAAACGTTTATTATCATACCGTAAATAAAACGTCTTTATACATAGAATATCCTGCGGAGTATTTTGACCACAATCATTACGGGCCTTTTTTTAGCTTAGTTATTGCTCCTTTTGCTTTATTGCCTGATGCTATTGGAATGGTTTTATGGAGTGTTTTTAATGCACTAGTTATGCTTTGGGCAATAAAAAAACTACCTTTTAAACCAAGTAAAATAAACATCATTTTATGGATTATTTTAAATGAATTTATTACAACAACTTTAGGTTTTCAAATAAATCCTATCATGACAGCGATAATTATTTTATCGTTTACTAGTATTCAAGAAGAAAAAGAATGGAAAGCTGCTTTTTTTATCATGTTGGGAACTTTTATAAAGTTATACGGAATTGTAGGTTTGGCATTTTTCTTTTTCTCAAAACATAAAATAAAGTTTATGCTATACCTAATAGTTTGGTCAATTGTATTTTTCTTGTTACCAATGTTATTATCATCTCCAGATTACATTATAAATAGTTATCAAGAATGGTTGGAACGATTAGTAGTTAAAAATAGTGAAAATGCTTCTTTAGATTCAATGCAAGATATTTCTTTTATGGGAATTATTAGGAGAATTGTTGGGAATCCTAATTTATCAAACTTACCTTTTTTACTTTTTGGATTGATAGGTTTTGGTTTACCTTATTTAAGAATACAATTATATAACAATGTAAAGTTTAGAATTTTATTACTTTGTTCGGTTTTACTTTTTACAGTAATTTTTAGTTCGGGTTCAGAATCACCAACTTATATTATTGCTTTTGTAGGTGTTGCCATTTGGTTTGTTTTACAAGAAAAACCAATGTCAAGATTGAACTGGTTTTTACTTATATTTGCTTTATTAGTCACCAGTTTATCATCTACCGATTTGTTTCCAAAATATTTATACAAAGCTCTAGTAAAACCATACGCATTAAAAGCTTTACCTTGTGTATTAATTTGGTTCAAAATAATATATGATATGATGCTATTGAAAAAAGAAGATGATTTGGTTTAACTAGAAAAAAATAAAATGAAGAAAACCGTTACCATAGTTATTCCGTCTTTTAACGAAGAGTCTAATATTGAAATGATTACTAAAACTATACACGGAGTAATGGAAAAACTTTCTTATGCTTATAAGATTGTATTTGTAGATGATGGAAGTTCAGATAATAGTTTAAAATGTTTAGAAGCTATAGCAAAACAGGATGATAAAGTATTTTATGTTGCTTTATCTCGAAATTTTGGTCACCAAAATGCGTTAAAAGCTGGTGTTGATACAGTTAAAGAAATTTCAGATGCTGTAATTACTATGGATGGAGATTTACAACATCCACCAGAATTAGTACCTCAATTATTAGAAAAATGGGAAGAAGGTTATGACGTGGTTTATACTTTGCGTGAAGAAGATGCTAGTTTGTCCTATTTTAAAAAAGAAGACTTCAACAGCTTTTTATGCATTAATGAATAAGCTTTCAGAAGTGAAATTTGAACCAGGAACTGCCGATTTCAGATTAATGGATAAAAAAGTGGTTGCCGTTTTCTCTGATTTTTCTGAAAATGAATTATTCATAAGAGGAATAATAAATTGGATTGGTTTTGATCAATATGCATTGCCTTATAAACCAAATCCTCGATTTTCAGGAAAAAGTAAATATACGTTAAGTAAAATGCTTCGTTTTGCTTTACAAGGAATAACAGCTTTTAGTACAAGACCTTTGCATATTGCTATATTTTTAGGTTTAGGATTGTCGATTTTAGCATTTGTATTTTATATTGGCTATGTTTTGTATAGTATTTATTTTGGTCATGCTATATCTGGTTGGGCTTCGGTAATAACTACAGTTGTGTTTTTTGGAGGACTAAATTTAACGGTATTAGGTATTATAGGTATTTACATTGGTAAACTTTTTCTGCAATCAAAAAACCGACCTAATTATTTAATAAAAAAAACAAATTTCAACTAATGGTTTTATTGAGTTTTGACATAGAAGAGTTTGATATGCCTTTTGAATATGGAAAGGAAATTTCTTTTGAAGAGCAAATTCAAATTTCGGTAACAGGTACAATTGCTATTTTAGATTTGTTAGCCAAACATAATATAAAAGCAACTTTCTTTTCAACGGCTATTTTGCTATGAATGCCAAAGAGGTTATTGATAGAATTATTGTTGAAGGTCACGAAATCGCTTCTCATAATTACCATCATAGCCAGTTTGAAATTAAGCATTTGAAAGAATCTAAAGATAAATTAGAAGAATTAACAGGAACAGAAGTTATTGGTTTTAGAATGCCAAGAATGTATCCTGTTGATGAAAAAGAAATTTTTAAGGTTGGTTACCAATATAATTCTTCTATAAATCCAACATATTTACCAGGTAGATACAATCATTTTGATAAACCAAGAACTTATTTCCCACAAGAAAACGTATTACAAATTCCAGCTTCTGTGAGTCCAATTATTCGCTTTCCATTGTTTTGGTTAAGTTTTCATAATTTACCATTAGGAGTTTATAAGTTTTTGGCAAAATGGACAATGAAAAATGATAAGTATTTGAATATTTATTTTCATCCTTGGGAGTTTACCAATTTAAACCAACCTGAAAAATTTGGATTTCCAAAATATGCTTCAAAAAATAGTGGACAACAAATGATTCACCGTTTTGACAAATTAATTACTTGGATGAAAGAAAAAAAATATACATTTGGTACTTTTAAATCCTTTTTAAAAACAATATAATTAAGTATTTGTAAAAGCACTGAATGAAATTATCTGTAATTATAACTACATACAATTCGGAAGAATGGCTTGAAAAAGTGCTCGTAGGGTATCAAAACCAAACAGAGCCCGATTTTGAGATTGTAATTGCAGATGACGGCTCTACTTCAAAAACAAAAGATTTATTAGCTAGTTTTTCAAATTCTTTTAAGTATCCAATAATACATGTTTGGCAAGAAGACAATGGTTTTCAAAAATGCAAAATTTTAAATAAAGCTATTGTAAAAGCCAACTCGGACTATCTTTTATTCACAGATGGTGATTGTATTCCACGTGAAGATTTTGTGAAGATGCATTTGAAATATCAAGAAAAAGGATATTTTCTTTCAGGTGGTTATTTTAAGTTACCTATGAGTACTTCACATAAAATTACGTTGCAACATATAGTTTCCAAAAAATGCTTTAATTCGTTTTGGTTGACAAAATACGATGTAAAGAAGAACTTTAAACTATCTAAATTAATCCGATTTAAACCTTTTACTATATTCATGAATTGGTTAACACCAACAAAGAAAACCTTTAACGGGCATAACACATCTTGTTTTAAAGAAGATTTAATTGCGGTGAATGGCTTTAATGAAACTATGCAATATGGTGGTTTAGATAGAGAAGTAGGAGAACGTCTTTTTAATTATGGAGTTCTAGGAAAACAAATACGTTATTCAGCAATTTGTTTGCATTTAGATCATGAAAGAGGCTATTTTAACCAAGAGGAATGGAATAAAAATCTTAAAATTAGAGCCTATAATATCAAACACAATATTATAAAAACTGAAAACGGTTTGGATCAGTATTTGGGTTAAAATTAGGTTATTACTATTCAATTAAAGATTCATAAATTTCCATTACATTTTTAGCAATTACTTCATCTTTGAATTTTTGGGCAAAATCGAGTCCTTTTTCGGCCATTTCATTTCTAACTTCAGGATTAGCTAATAGATAGGTGATTTTTTCAGCTATTTCATCTGGAGAATTTGGATCAATATAAATTGAATTTGGACCACCAGCTTCTGGAAAAACTCCTGAATTTGTTGTTATTATAGGTGTTTTTGAAAATAAGGCTTCTATTATAGGTATTCCAAAACCTTCAAAAATAGAAGGATAAATAAAAATCGTTGCCAATTGATAAATAACTGCTAATTCATGAGAAGAAATTCCTTTTATAAAATAACTTTTTGTTGCATTTTATTGTTAGAAATGTATTTATGAATTTGTTTAGCATAATTGGTTTCTTTTCCAATTAAAACTAATGTTGTATCAATGTTTTTTATGGCTTTTACTATACTTAAAGCATTTTTCCTTTCTTCAATTGTGCCTATATTTAACAAAAATTCATCAGGTAAATTAAACTTCGTTTTTATTTCAAAAAGGCTTTCTGGAGCTACTTCTTCTTTAAAAACAGGTTGACAACCTTGATAAACTACTTTTATTTTTTGTTCTTCAATTTTTAAATACTGAATGATATCTTGTTTGGTTTGTTCGCTAATGGCAATCACTACATCAGCATTTTTAGCTGCTTTTTTAAATTTGAGATAATGAATTTTTCGGTCAATAAAAGAATATAAATTAGGATAACGCAAGAAAATTAAATCATGAATAGTCACCACACTTTTAATGTTGTTTTTCCTCAAACCAGAAGGAATTTCTCCGGATAATCCATGAAAAATTTCAATTTTATCTTGCAATAAATCTTTTGTAACTCCTTTTTGTCTCCAATAATTTTTTGAAAGGAGAATTAGGTCTTCTTTCAATTATATTTTCTGAATTAAGAGTAAAAAGTGATTTTTTGGCTCTTTAGGG
>JAAURU010000304.1 GCA_012032075.1 Flavobacterium sp. | reverse complement strand
GTTCAGATGCAATTAAAAGACTAAAACTTAGTACAAAAAATACCAGATGGTGTATCGAAGGTGATATAAAGGAGCCTATGATTTTGTAAATCACACACGATTAATAAAAATCCTAAAAGAAAAGATTAAAGATACGAAACTACTCAAACTAATACAAAATTTATTAAAAAGTGGCTATGAGTACGAAAAAAAACTTTTTCGTACACACATAGGCACTCCCCAAGGTGGTATTCTTTCTCCTTTACTATTTAATATCTACATGTCTAAATTTGATGAAAAAATCATTCGATTAAAAAAAGCAATAGAAATCATCAACAAAAAAGAAAATAGAAAAGAAACAACAACGAAAGATTACCAGGCTAAAAAAATGCGAATATACAGAGCTAAGAAACGATTCGAAGCCTTAAAAGAACAAAATAAAGAAAAGTCCTATCATGAATGGAGCGATCAAGACAAAAAGAATTTTGAAAAAAATTCAAAGAAACGAAAGGAAGATCGAATAAAACAACTCAACACGCAATACTTAGATATGACAAAGTCACCCATAAAAATGACCTACGTACGATATGCGGATGATTGGATACTCATGACAAATCACAAAGATATTCGAACACTCAAAGAAAAACTAAAAAAATGGATAAAGAAAAACTTAGAACTAGAGCTATCCGAAGAAAAAACAAAATTAACGGATCTTAGAAAATCCTCTGCCAAATTCCTTGGCTTCTCACTAAGGTATAATAGAGGTAGAAAACGAAAAAAGTAAAGAACACGCTTAAAAGAGTGACGAGTCATACACTATCGGTGGAACCGGATAAAATAAGAATAGATACAAGACTCATTCAGAATGGCTTCGCAAAAATAATAAGCACTAAAAAAATAAGAGGTAAAAAAAAGGAGCATGGGAAGTCTTTAAAGATCATGAAATCATTGAGAAATATAATTACATATTAAGAGGAATTATAAACTTTTATTCCCCTGAAATTGGTTACGTGTCCCAACTGAATAAATACCTCTACCTTCTAACTTACTCCTGCGCCCATACAATAGCGGCGAAACACAATATGTCCCTTAGAAAAGTATTTAAAAAGTATGGAAATCCCATATCCGCAATAAAAACCCAAGCAAATGCATACGAAATAAAGCAAACAAAACAAACATTAATCAATTGGGAAAAAATGAAAGAATTTTACCAACTGAGAAGAAGAATGGGAGTCAACGATGCCGAAGAAGATTATATAAAAATACATTCAAATCATCGAACATCCTACAAATTAAACAAATTTTGTGTTATATGCTACGATGAAAATAATTTAGAAATGCACCACACGAATCACGTTCGAAAAATGGGAATTAAAAAGAAAGGCTTTAGCAGAATCATGTCATCCATCAATAGGAAACAGGTTGTCGTATGCAGAAATTGTCATAGAAAAATTCACCTAGGGCAATAGAATGGCGTTCGATTGAGTGAATTAGCAAAAATAGAAAACAACAAACTTAAAATAAATAAATAAAATGGAAAACGCAAAAAAATTTAATCTAGAAGAAATAACGAACCGTGCAAAGAACATGAACATCGAAGATTTAAAAGATTCGGTCAAAAGCAGTTATAACAATGAAGCATCACCAGAAGAAATAGAAAAAATAATTTTAGGATTATGTGAAGAAAAAGAAACAACTCCAGACATAGTACTGACGGCATTAGCTATCTTACTACAACAAGGAGCAACTTCCGTTAAAACTCCCGGTCAAAAAGGAGCGATCGTAAAAGGAAAAAGAATCGAGGTAAATGACATACGTCGAATTGCAAAAAAATCCGCTTTAAAAAGATCCGACATCTCCTTAAGACAAATTGCAAGAGCACTGAAGCAAGAGATCGTTGATATCTTATTAACGATGGGAGATTGCGCCCCGGATGGTAATTTATCCAAATTAATGAAATTAGAATTAAAAAATGTAACGAAAACAGAAGCAATATGGGCAAGTGATTTCCAAACCTACAATGAAAAATGCCCTGAGCGAGTAAGAAACTGGTTAGTGAACAACTATATGCAAAAATTTCGGTACAAATAAGAAAAACATGAACGAAGCATAAAGATAGAACAAAACAAACAAATAAAAATAACTAAATAAATAAGAAAAGAAATCTTAAAAAATAATCGAAAAGAAACAAAAGAAAAACAAAAGAAAAACACACAAGTAGAAGATAAAGATACACGCAATACATAGTTAACTTATTATTTAATACGATACTGGAGAGCCGTATGAAGAGTAATTTTCACGTACGGTTCGGGAAGAGGCCTTTGACAGCAATGCTGATCGTCGACTTTCATCCTGTTGTCGGACCAACTCTTGTTGAATTATTACGAGGTGGTGTTGGAGTTGGTCAAGCAACATTAACGCGTTTTTACAGTTTACATACGTTTGTTTTACCTTTATTAACTGCAGTATTCATGTTAATGCACTTTTTAATGATTCGTAAACAGGGTATCTCAGGTCCTCTATAAAACAATGAATGGATTTCTTTGCATTTGCTTTGTAAACCGGTTTTAAATTTGTTCATTTAAAGCAATAGGAATTTTTTTGGTTTGATAAGTGAAACCCTCGTGAAACAGTTGTAAAATCCTTGGGTCTTCATAAACTTTGTTTATGAAAACCCAGACAAGCAAAGTTTATGAAAAAAAGCTTTGTTTATGACTTCGAGTCGAAACGGTTAACTGTTGGGAAACAATTCGAGTGAAAAGAGAGTAAAACATTTCTTTCGAATAAACATTTATGTAGAATAAAACTTTATTCTACATAAAGATCAAAGCTTTTTTCTTACAAAAAAGTTATTCATAAACGAGAAAGATTTATAAAAATGATTTCTTTTTTATTCAATCACTTAAAAGTTTACGAAGTGCTATACTTTGAAACCTATCTGAGATATTGTTTTTCTTTTAACAACACGATTTGTATTCTAATGCAAACATCACATTTAAATTTCGACTTTGCAAAACGAATCATTTAGAAATACATTGTTTTATTTTTAATTTGTTTATTTAACAATTTAACTGTAATAAAAAAAAATAGTTTTAAATTCAACAATACATTTGGATTTACATTCTGAATGGGCGTGTTTACTTTATAATTTTTTTTCATTTTAAAATAAAGGAGATTAAAAAATGGCTGTCATTAAAAAACCAGACTTAACAGATCCGGTATTAAGAGCAAAATTAGCAAAAGGCATGGGTCACAATTATTATGGTGAACCCGCTTGGCCAAATGATTTATTATACATGTTCCCAGTGACTATTTTTGGAACATTTGCATGTGCAATTGGTTTAGCAGTCTTAGATCCCGGAGCAATTGGTGAACCTGCAAATCCTTTTGCGACACCACTTGAAATTTTACCTGAATGGTACTTTTATCCAACATTTCAATTATTAAGAACCGTTCCAAACAAATTATTAGGTGTTTTATTAATGGCGGCTGTTCCAGCAGGTTTACTTACTGTTCCGTTTATTGAAAATATTAATAAATTTCAAAACCCTTTCCGTCGCCCAGTAGCAACAACGGTTTTTTTAATTGGAACAGTAGTAGCGATTTGGTTAGGAATTGGCGCAGCTTTACCTATTGATATTTCATTAACGTTAGGTTTATTTTAATGTTATGAATATGGACACATTCATTATGTTTTTTATTTTTGTGTACGTTGTTTTCAAAAAGAAAACAACGTACACAAAGTTTCTATTAAAAAAAAATCAAAATTGTTTTCGTAAGTTTCTTTTTTTTGTAATCTATGCTGCTTTTTTTTATTTCAATGACTTTTGTTTCCGTTAAAAGACAAGGTTGTTTTTTTAATTTTAAGTCACCATTTATTCTACATTTGAAAAAACGTTTGATTTTGGGTTTACTATTCTTTTATTGTATATTTATATGTTTGATTTGTTTGTTTGCATATATTTCAAAAATTTCAAAAAATGAAAATTTTCTATTTTTAAAATGAAAAACAAAATTCAATTTTTTTTTTAAGAAAAGATTATTCTTTAAAAAACTTTTTTATAAATTAACTTTATCCTAAATTTAAAAAATTTGTCTTACCCCTATAAAACAGATGAATAAAAAAGAGATGATTTGAATTGTAAAAGATAACAAATCCTTTTATACAGGCTTTAAATGACATATTAAAGAAAACCTCGCACTCTTTACCTGGAAAATTCTGCACTCTTTACCTGGAAAACCCTGCACTCTTTACCTGACTTTAGTCATAAGCGAAGCTTATGAATTACCCTTTTTATCCTATAGAGGAAAGCCTTGCTTTTTTTCATAAACTTTGTTTATAAAGACGGGTACAACCTGCTTGTGCATTGGTAAACTTCGACCAATAGAACATAAAATCTGCATAAGATAAAGATTTTTGAAATACGATTATGTACCGTCGTTAAAAAAATGCAAGATATTAATAAAAAAATAAATGATTGAAACACAATAAAAAAAAATTTAAAAAAACATATTTGTGTCAATATCGATGTATTAAAAAAAAAAATGAAACAATGTCGTCAGTTTATATAAAAAGAATCATTTTTTTTACAAATCATTTCTAATTTTTGGAGTTCGATTCAAACAAATCTATTTTTTTTGTTCGTTTTTACATAAGACATTTGTTTCAAAATTTTATTTTTTTTAATTGACAATAAAAAAAAACGTTATTACTTGTAATAATAAAAAATAAAAATAATGTTTTAGCCCCATTCGTCTACCGA
>JAAURU010000303.1 GCA_012032075.1 Flavobacterium sp. | reverse complement strand
TATTTATAACGATGAAGGCTCTTAATAGAAGATAAGTAAGATGAATAGAAGAGCTGATTATCTTTAATTTTAAAATTTATATATTAGAAAAGGGAAAAGAAATATGAATTGGAGAGCTGACAAACCTGCCATGCTGATTTATGTAGAGGCCCTCGACGAAGGAGATCCAAGCAAAAAAAGTTGCTTTCAGAGATGAAATCTTTTTATGGGAAGCTCCTTTTAGTTCAACTCCTATTTCCATCCTAAAAACACCCCAACGTTTTGCTGGAATGATTTGGGGTAATGATGATGTCGCTATTGCCTACGATGATTGGTATGACACCCGAAATTCAAAGACTTACTTAATAAATCCTTCTAATCCTTCTCAAGCACCAAAAGTAATTTCGGACCGAAATTCTCAAGATATTTACTCAGATCCTGGTAATTTTGAAACTGTTAAAAACCAATATGGACGTCAGGTTCTAGCACTTGAAAACAATAGTGCTTTTTTAATTGGTGAAGGATTCACTAAAGCTGGTCAATTTCCATTTATCGATGAATTTAACATTAAAACATTAAAAACAAAACGTTTATACCAATGCAATTTTACAGATAAGAAAGAACAATTATTGTCGATTGAAGATTTTAAAAAAGGGGACGCATTGGTAATGATTCAGTCCAAAACTGATTTCCCAAACTATTATTTCAGAAATTTTAAAAAGAAGAACCAACTCACTGCCATTACAGATTTTAAAAATCCTTTTGAAAGTATCAAAAACGTCTATAAAGAAGTGATTAAATACCAAAGAAAAGATGGCGTCGAATTGTCAGGAACTTTGTACCTGCCTGCTGGTTATGACAGAACTAAAAAAGATAAAAAATTACCTTTATTAATTTGGGCTTACCCAACAGAATTTAAAGATAAAAATAGTGCTGGTCAAAACACTCAAAATCCTAATGAATTTACATTTCCTTATTATGGTTCATTTGTTTATTGGGTAACAAGAGGTTATGCTGTTTTAGATGATGCTTCTTTTCCTATTATAGGTGAAGGAACTACTGAACCAAATGACACTTTTATCCCACAATTAGTAGCTAATGCAGAAGCTGCTATCAATGCAGTGGATAATTTAGGTTATATAAACAAAAATAAAGTGGCTGTAGGTGGTCATAGTTATGGAGCATTTATGACTGCTAATTTATTAACACATTCTAAGCTGTTTACATGTGGAATTGCAAGAAGTGGTGCTTACAATAGAACCTTAACTCCATTTGGTTTTCAAAGTGAACAAAGAAATTATTGGGATGTTCCTGAAATATACAACACGATGTCTCCTTTTATGAATGCTTCAAAAATGAAAACACCTTTACTTTTAGTTCATGGTGAAGCCGACAATAATCCTGGAACATTTACTTTACAAACAGAACGTTATTTTCAAGCTTTAAAAGGTTTGGGTGCTCCAGTAAGAATGGTGCTTTTACCAAAAGAAAGCCATGGTTATGTAGCTCAAGAGAATATTTTTCATTTACTTTGGGAACAAGATCAATTCTTGGAAAAGTATTTAAAGAATTAGATTTAATCAAATTCTAAAATCAAAATAGACTTGTAAAAACTACATGTCTATTTTGATTTTAATACTATTTTTGCCTTGACTCAATAGCATATTTACTTTCAAAAAAATAGTTTGCCCTTTAAAATTAGATTCTATTAAATAGTTTTTCCCTTTAAAATAGGATTCAATTACTTCTACTTCAAAATTAGAATCGCTTGAAATTTCTAATTGGTGTGGATAAACTAATAGCGAATTATCTTCCCATTTAATTTCATTAACATCTCCAAATAAAGAAGCGGCATAAAAAGAAGTTGGAAAATTATAAATTTCATGAGTATTCCCTTTATCATGTATCTCTCCATTTTTAAGAATCAAAACTTCATCACTAAAAGACAACACATCATTTGTATCGTGAGTTGCCACTACACAAGTTATTTGGTTTTGTTTTAAATATTTAAAATTTTTCGTCGGAGACTATTCTTTAAAAAACTATCAATATGACTAAAAGGTTCATCTAATAGCAACAACTCTGGTCCCAAAGCTAGGACTTTAGCTAAAGCTACTCTTTGCATTTGTCCACCACTAAGAAATTTAGCTTTTGTTGATGCATAATCGGTCATTTCAACTACTTCAAGTAATTCATTTATTCTTTCCTTTTTTTGTTCTGGAAAAAATTAGATAAATATTTGCCTACATTTTCAGCAACAGTAATATAAGGCATTAAATCAAAATCTTGTGCTAAAAACTTCATAAAAAGGCATACCTGGAACTAAATTAAACTTTGGTCCTAAAACTACATTTTCATCCCATTTTATTTCTCCTTCATTCAAATCATATAAACCATAAATTAATTTTAACAAAGTACTTTTACCACAACCGCTTTCTCCTATAAGCGCTAAATTTTTTCCTTTTTGTAATGAAAATGTAATATTTTTTAGTGTTTCTTTTTTTGCATAAGTAAAAGAGGCATTCGTAATCTTTAACATTTTGAAATATAATTTTATCAAAACTACAAATAAAATATTTTTTTTAGTTAATAGATTCATCATAAAAAATTAATAAAAAAAGGATTTTCTTTCGTGAAAATTAATTTCTATCTTGCGAGACCCAAATTTAAGAACTTATTAAAATTTAAAATGACAAGAAATTTATTTACATTTAGTTTAATACTATCATTATTATTGTTCCCTAATCTATCAAAAGCGCAATTTGGTATAGAAATTAATTATGGATTAAACGGATTAGTACAGCCTAGTATAACTAACTTATCTCACGTTGGTGGAGGTATATTATATGATTTTAATGATTCTTTTGGAGCTAAATTAGATCTTGGTTTAGACCAATTTAGAAAAACAAATGAATTGACAAATAAAGAGACAGGTGTTAATATTACTAGAGTTTCTTTGCAGGCCACTGCAAACATTTCCTATTTAATAAATGATAATAATTATTATAACAAGTTCAATTTATCTGGACATTTTGGTGGTGGATATACTTCTTTAAAATCTACAATTTATCCAAAAAATGACAATATTGTAAATGCTATTATGGGACTAACACCTAAAATCAAAATATCTCCTGGCTTATACTTTGCTGTAGATACTTCAATTATTTTTAATATTTCACAACACTATAATTTTGAAGGAGAATTTACCTATATTGATGCACCAAATTCGATTACTGGTATAATGTATAACGTTACTGGAGGTTTAATTTATAAATTTAATGATTATAAGTAATATTATTTATAATATAAAAATGAGGCTGTCTTTTGACAGCCTTATTTTTTGAATAGTATGTATTCTAAATTAATTTTCTTTTTTTGCGTCTTCAATCATTTTCTCATTAGCTACAATGGCAAACTCAACTCTTCTGTTTTTACTTCGTCCAGCTTCCGTTTCATTATCTTCAATAGGTTCAGCTTCTCCCATTCCTTTAATTACAAAACGAGAAGAAACTAATCCTTTTTGCGATAAGTAATTTCTCACACTGGTAGCTCTTTGTTGCGATAAATTTAAGTTGTAATCATCTGCACCTTTATTATCCGTATAACCAAAAATTGTTATATTTGTATCTGAATAGTCTTTAAAAACTGGCACTAATTTATCTAAATTTTGTTTTGCTAAAGGAGTTAAAGTTGCCTTATTAAAATCAAAGTTTACCGAATTCTCTCCTAAAACAAGTCTTATTCCTTCTCCTACTCTTTCCACTTCTGCACCTGGTAAAGCGGTTTTAATTTCTCTTGCTTGTTTATCCATTTTGTTACCAATAACACCTCCAGCAACTCCACCTACAACTCCACCAATTACAGCTCCCATAGCTCCATTTCCACCTTTACCAATATTGTTTCCCAAAACACCACCTATTACAGCACCACCTACAGCACCTATAGCAGCACCTCTTTGTGTATTATTTGAATTTTTAATTGTCTTTACTAACTATTTAATACATAAGTTAAACTTAATGATAGTATAAATAGTATTGATATTGACTTTTTCATATGTAAATAATTATTTGATTTTTATTGGTCGTAGGTATCACCTTATATTCATTTGTGTTTATCTCACAATGATTTTATTTTTCATCGGTATTCGATGATTTTTCAATTGTTTGCAACAAACTTGTTGTTAGTGGTGATTTAATATTTTTATTTATTGATTAATTTCTTGAAAATAGATAAACTACACTTATATTTTTTCCTCCTACATTGACGTTGTCTATTAATTGGAAACTTGAATCTGTAATATTAGAGACGGTTAATACATAACCTTCTTCCATTTTTTTGGCTTTTACACCTTCTAAGAGTTTCATTACAAATTGTCCTTCCTTATTAATATACCAAGTTAAAGCACTTGAATAGCCACTACAACCCGATTTTGTTAATTTCATTTCTCCTTTATTATTGTTTGAGATAAAACTCCATTCACTATTTACAAAACATTTTGAATCTTCAATGTTAAAGGAAGTTACTTTAATATATTCAGATCCAGGATAAGTAACCGCAGTTATTCTCCAATCTCCTTTTAAAGCTACTTCAGTCTTATTATCTAACTTAGTACTTACAGGTGATTTTGATTTACAAGCATTTAACACAAGCGTTAAACTGAAAATGATAAGTATTTTTTTCATGTTTTAAGAGTATATAATTACTGTACAAATCTAGTACAAAAAACTACATAATATTTATAAAATTATTAATTTCAATTATACAATTT
>JAAURU010000302.1 GCA_012032075.1 Flavobacterium sp. | reverse complement strand
AACCATTGTAGCCATAAGCATTACTTCCAACAGTGTATTTTATAGCAGCTCCAATAGCTCCAATTCCCAAGAGTATAAAAATAATGCTTAAAACAAAGTTCTCTTTTCCAAAAGCAACATAAATTAAAGCTAAAGCTAAAAATAACGTAAGAATAGCAATTAGTATAACTGCATTTTTCATTTGCTTTGCAGTTATAACTCCAGCTGCAACCATGCGCTTCTCACCTATTCTATTTGCGTCTGTGCCTTTTATTCCGTCTCCATAATCATTAGCATAATTGGACAAAACTTGAAGTCCTAAAGTTGTTAAAAGTGCTAAAACAAGGATTGTATAATTTAAAAATCCTTGATAATAAGCATAAGCACTTCCTACAATTATTCCAGAAAGAGATAAGGGTAACGTTCGTAATCGTGCAGCTTGTATCCAATGTTTCATTTTTAATAATTTTATTTAAATGCTAATACTACTATAATTCCAAAAGCAAGCGAAAATGGTGCGCAAATTTTCAGGTAAATAGGTTTTAACTTAATTGCAGCATTTCTTGAAAACTGATTGTGCTTTTTAATTGGTACACACATTAAGACCAAAGCAGAAACTATTAAAAAATAACCCACAACTTTAAATTGCAATACATACAAAGCTAATTTTGATGAAATTACAAAAGCAATTCCTATTAGCAATCGAATTCCCAGTTCTGTATAATTAATTAAATAAGTACTTCCAGCTTTTGCAATAATCTCTTTTGCTTTTTGAGGTTTGAAAAAGAATAAAAAACTAAAAAAAATCAAAGCTAATCCAAAAAAAATTACAATATATTTTGCAACTACTATCATCCTATTCTTTTTAATTACATCCAATTCTTTTCTGATACTTCAACTTGGTATAACCAATAATTTACCAATGCTTTGATTTCTTTGTAATTAGCTGTGCTAAAACTTACACTTCCTCCAGCAGTATATAAAATAACAGAACCAATGTTTAGTGTATTTTTGCCAAAAAACTGAGACGCTTTAATGGCTTGGATTTTATGTGGTTCAATAATTTCTTTATCAATATCCCAAGCTCCACTTTGCTTTACTATAAATTCTTTTGATGGAAATAGTTTGTAATTTTTATATGAAAACCAATTGATAGTTCCAACCAATATAACATACAATAAAGTTAAAACAGTACTTTCAATTATATTTAACCTATTTGAAATTGAATTGAAGGTCAAGCCAATACCAATAGGAATTAGGATATAAAAAAAGAGACTCAATAGCAATTTTCTAATATTTGGCACTAAAACACTTTCTTGTTTTGGTAATTGATTAATTATTAGTTTTAAAATAGCTATTTTCTCTTCATTGGTACAACCTGGAATCTTTGTTTTATCTTTATTTTTCTGTCTGCCTTCATCGCTTGAAGCTTGTTTAATTTCAATAGTATTCACATTTAACTTCTTCTGAAAATAATTTTGAGACAATTTTACAATTTGAACTTTTTCAGGATTAATTATTGTATTCTTTAAATTAATTAATCCATAAGAAAGTACAAAAGTGTTATCATTTTTTTTAATGGTAAAATTGAAATATTTAATAATCGTTGAAACTAAATTTATTGCTAGAATTAAAAGTATTATGAGTCCGAAAAAAACTAACAATACTTTCATTAAAGGGAATTGATTCAGTTTATCAATATTTTCATCAATTAAACTTTCTTTACCTATTTGCCTTAAATTATCGGAAATAGTCGAGAAAAATAAAACTAAATAGGCAAAACTAGCTACATAATTTGCTGTTAAACCAATTTTAAAAAGACTTGATAACCCAATCGTAATGAAATTTTTAGGTTTGTCTTCCAAAAAATTTTCTGAAGTTACATTACTATTAAAAGATTGAGCATTTTGAATCAAACGACTCTTTAAATCCAAGGCCATTTCTTGAGAAATAGCATTTATTGAAGCTTCTTTTTTACTACTTCCTGCTGTATCGATTTCGAGTTTATGTACATTAAAAATACGTTGAATTAAACTCTGATTAATATCAACTTTTTGAATCTTATGTAATTGAATAGTAGTTTTGGTTTTATTAAAAACACCACTTTCAATTACAAATTCTTGAAGTTCTTTATCTATATAAAACTTAAAAAACCAATACCGCAAAAATGCAATAACAGCAATTAAAAGAACAAACATTGCAATTATTCCATATACAAATAATTGATTGTATTCTTCTTTCTTAAACAAAAAGATCAATACTAATGGGAAAAGTGCACGAATCGATTTTTGAGCTGTATTTGTGAATAATACTACAACACCTATTAAGGATTGTCGTTGTGGAATTGAAAAATCAAAATTAGTTTTCATTTTTTATTTCCTCCTTATTTTGTTTATCAAATCTTATTTCATCTATACTAATGTCCGTTTCAATTTCTGATGAAGTTTGTAATTCCTCCTTCTCTAAATTATCATTAATTTTAATAGAAATCATGTTTTTTATTTTTTGGGCATCAGCCAATAATAATCCAGAAATTTCTAAATCACTATGATTTCCACCTGCAGTAAATAGTTCAATAGATGCCAAACCAAATTGTCTAGAAAGAAAACCTTGATGCAATGCTACATGTTGTACTCTATTATTAGGAATAATTATTGTAGATTCTCTTACTAAACCCGATTTATAAATCACATCATGTTTTCTAAAAGCATAACCTCTTTTCTTAAAACCTAAATGATACAATAAAATAGTAACTACATATAAAACTGGCAAACTAAAACCTAAAAGTAACCAAATCCAATTTGAAAAAAGTTCTTCTTTTAAAAAAACCAATACTGCTAAAGCTAAAATTAATATTCCAAAAAAATCGAAATATTAATTAAAATAATATTAAAATATTTTGAATCAATTTTATTTAATGGAACTTCTTCAAACTTTGGTAAAGCTGAAATATCAATTGTTTCGTTTGTAAATTCTTGCATTTTAATTCTTTCTATTTATTAAGGTAAAATTTCAATTTTTGTTCCAATGGGAACAGCGTGATAAAGTTCATCTACTTCATCATCTGTTAAAGCAATACAACCTAGAGTCCAATCAAACCAGCGATGAATTTTACTTATAATTCCAGTTTTGTTTCTCAAACCATGAATTTTAACAGCTCCACCAACAGGTTTTCCTATTTTTTTAGCTTCTTCAATATCTTTTTCATTTGGATAAGAAATGCCTAAATTTTTATGATAACCACTATTAGGATTCTTATCGTTTATATAGTAAACTCCTTCAGGAGTTTTTTTATCTCCATCAAAAACCTTATGACCAATAGGATTTCCACCTAACGCAATAGTATAAGTCTTCAAAAGCTTTCCTTGTGCATAAACTAATAATTCTCTTTTGGATTTATGAACTATTATAGCATCTATTTTAGAATCAATAGGTAATTCCTTCTCAGGATAAAAATAATACCAAATCAATCCAATAAAAGAAAACAAAAAAATCCATTTTAAAACTTTACTTTTTTTCATTTACAACTTTTAAACCTTTGGCTAAAGCCGAACGGCAATGATTCTCAAATTTGTACTTAATTATTTTTTGCAAAAACCAAACAGCACGAACTATCAATTTTTATATAAGACTTCAAGCTTACCATTCTCATCTTTTTTCTATTCTCTATTTTCTTTATACTTTCAAAAACATCCATCATCCAGCTTCCTTCTTCCAACTTCCTAAGGTAAATACTTCTTCTCAAAATTAGGCTTACGCTTTTCTAAGAAAGCATCTCTACCTTCTTTGGCTTCATCTGTCATGTAAGCTAAACGTGTGGCTTCACCAGCAAAAACTTGTTGACCTACCATTCCATCATCTGTTAAATTCATGGCAAATTTTAGCATTTTTATCGATGTTGGTGATTTTGCTAATATTTCTTGTGCCCATTCGTAGGCAGTAACTTCTAATTCAGCATGAGGAATAACTGCATTTACCATTCCCATTTCAAAAGCATCTTGAGCAGAATAATTTCTCCCTAGAAAGAAAATTTCTCTCGCTTTTTTCTGTCCCACCATTTTAGCTAAATAAGCTGAACCATAACCTCCATCAAAGCTAGTCACATCTGCATCGGTTTGTTTAAAAATAGCATATTCTTTACTGGCTAAAGTCAAATCACAAACCACATGTAAAGAATGTCCTCCACCAACAGCCCAACCTGGAACGACACAAATAACTGCTTTAGGCATAAAACGAATCATACGTTGGACTTCCAAAATATTTAAACGATGATAACCATCTTCTCCTACATAACCTTGATGACCTCTTGCTTTTTGATCACCACCACTACAAAAACTCCAAATTCCGTCTTTAGAACTTGGTCCTTCTGCTGAAAGCAACACCACTCCTATTGATGTATCTTCTTGTGCATCATAAAAAGCTTCAATTAATTCTTTGGTAGTCTTTGGACGAAAAGCGTTTCGCACATTTGGTCTATTAAATGCTATTCTTGCTACTCCATCGCATTTTTTATAAGTAATATCTTCAAATTCTTTAGCTGTTTTCCAGTTTATCATAGCTATGTTTTATTTCAAGTTAATTTTGTTTTAAGTTTTCAAATTCAAGTGCAAGTGCAAGTACAAGTGAAAGAACAAGTTTAAGTTTACAATTGAGATAAATTCAAAGTTCTAACTAATGTTTGTCTAAATTTTTTATTTGATTTATTTAATATCATTTTTGAAATTATAGCAATTAATTCTTCTACTTCGTTTAGCAACCAAGTTCTTTCTTTTTCATCTCCTTATT
>JAAURU010000301.1 GCA_012032075.1 Flavobacterium sp. | reverse complement strand
CCAGTAAAATCATTTTATCTTTTCTTTCATTACCTGAAAAATTTTTTCAGAAATTTGCTCAAGTGAATCAAATTTTATAGAAAAGCTTTGGTCTTCTTTTATTTTTTCAGTTAGATCTTTTATCACTTTTTCTTCATTTAACTCAGAAATTTTTACTTTTCCATTTTCCGAATACACATAATCATCATAAACAATTGTACTAAAATAAACTGGGATAGAAACCTTTAATTTTTCTTTAATTTTCTCTTGTGCAAGTTCTGACAAATCTTTTGGACATTTAGTGACAATTATCAGGTTTGCTCTTTTCTTTCCTAATGAAGGTTCTCTTAAGTTACCATAAGGCAAAATATAATCGTCACAAAACAAATCATTAAAAGTTGTTAGAAGAATATAAAAACCAGCTTTTACTTTTCTATGTTGAAAAGCATCATCTAGTAAAATTACTTCTGGTTTATTTTTTAGCAATTCGGAAATTCCATTTTTTCTATTAGCATCAACAGCCACTAAAACTTCAGGAAACTTAGAATAAAATTGAAACGGTTCATCACCTAATGTTTTTGCAGTTGCATTTTCATTGGCCAAAATAAAACCTTTAGATTCTCTTTTGTAACCTCTACTTAATGTGGCAATTTTATAGTCTTTTAATAAACGAATTAAATATTCAATTTGAGGTGTCTTTCCAGTTCCACCAACGCTTAGATTCCCAACAGCAATAATAGGAATAGTATAGAACTGACTTTTAAAAAGTCCAACATCATATAAAAAATTTCTTATGTAGGTAATAATCCAATATACTAAAGCAACTGGAAATAGTATTTTTCGAAGAATATTCATAGTTATTTATCAGAATAATGTCCCATTGTCGAAACTACACAAACAGTAACAATCTCTTCTTCTATGAAATAAATTAGCCTATCTTTAGCGTTAATTCTTCTAGACCAAAAACCAGAAAGTTCATATTTTAAAGGTTCAGGATTTCCTGTCCCTTTAAACGGATTTTCAGAAAGCTCTACTAAAATTTTCTCAATAGTATTTATGTTTTTTTTATTTCCAGACTTTATGTGTTGTTTTATATGCTTTTCAGCAATACCAATTACTTCAACCCTAAACTTCCCCATACATCGTTTGGATTAATCTCGATACGTTTTTTACTTTTCGCTGATTTTAAAACCATCTCAACAAATTCTGAATTGTAAGTTTCTTCATTATCCACATTTTGAGTAATTTTAACCTCTTTACTGTCGGCAAAAAAAGTTTGGGCAAATTCTAAGAAAGCTTTTCCTTTTTTTGATTTTTCGTTGATTTTTATAGTTAAAGTAGTCATTTCAATTCTTTTTAGTACACAAATATACAAATAAAGGCAATAATTATTCCAATTTTAATAGTTTAAAACACAATACATTTTTATCTTTGAGTTCTAATTTTTTTTTAATGAAACTTTTTTGAAATACTTCCAATACTCGAAGAATTAGCTCCATTAACTTATGCAGAAGATTTTGACAATGTAGGCTTGTTGGTTGGCAATCAAAACGAAACCATAAATGGAATCTTAGTGTGTCATGATGCTTTAGAAAGTGTAATTGAAGAAGCTCTTTCAAAAAAATGCAACTTAGTGGTTTGCTTCCACCCTATTCTTTTTAGTGGTTTAAAGAAGATTACAGGTAAAAATTATGTAGAAAGAGCTATTGTTAAAGCTATTAAAAATGACATTGCTATTTATGCCGTTCACACTGCTTTGGACAATCATCAAAAAGGAGTAAATAAAATATTTTGTGATGCTCTTGGTTTAACCCATACGAAAATTCTTATTCCAAAAGAAAATTATATTAAAAAACTAATCACTTATACAATTCCAGAAAACGCAACTTCCTTACGAAATGCTTTTTTTGAAGCTGGAGCAGGAAAAATAGGCAATTATGAGAATTGTAGTTTCAATAGTCAAGGAATTGGAACCTATATGGGAAATGAAAATAGTAATCCAGAAATAGGAGAACGATTTGAGTTTGTAGAAAATACAGAAATTAAGATTGAAGTTACTTTTGAGAAACACTTAGAGTCTAAAATTGTAAAAGCACTTTTTAAAAATCATGTTTATGAAGAAGTAGCTTATGAAATTTACAGTTTAACTAACAAACATCAAAATATAGGTTTAGGTATGATAGGTGAATTTACTGCACCCATGAATGAAACTGAATTTCTCTCATATGTAAAAGAAAAAATGCAATGTGGAGGCATAAGACATAGTAATTTTACAAAAAAAGAAATAAAAAAAGTAGCCGTTTTAGGAGGTTCAGGAAGTTTTGCTATAAAAGCAGCAATTCAAGCTGGGGCTGATGCTTTTTTAACATCCGATTTAAAATATCATCAATTTTATGAAGCTGAAAATCAACTACTTCTAGCCGATATTGGTCATTTTGAGAGTGAAAGATATACAAAAAACTATATTGTTGATTATCTTAAAGAAAAAATCACTAATTTTGCAGTCATTTTATCGGAAGAAAATACAAATCCTGTTCAATACTTTTAATATGGCAAACAAAAAAGAACTTAGCGTAGAAGATAAATTAAGAGCACTTTATGCTTTACAGCTAGTTGACTCTAAAATAGATGAAATACGTAATGTAAGAGGTGAACTTCCTCTAGAAGTGGAAGATTTAGAAGACGAAGTTGCCGGTCTAACTACTCGTTTAGATAAATTAAAATTAGACTTAGACACTATCGATGTGCAAATAAAAGAAAAAAAAGCTGCCATTGAAGAACATAAGGCTAGTATAAAAAAATACCTAGATCAACAAAAAAATGTACGTAACAATAGAGAATTTAACTCTTTAACAAAAGAAATTGAGTTTCAAGAATTAGAAATTCAATTAGCTGAAAAGCATATTAAAGAAATGAAGGCTTCTATTGAGCATAAAAAAGAAGTTTTAGGACAATCTAAAGAAAAACTAGACGCTAAACAACAGCATCTAAAACATAAAAAAGCTGAGTTAAGCGATATTATGGCTGAAACTGAGAAAGAAGAAAATTTTTTAAAAGCAAAATCAGAAGAATATCAAGGAAAAATTGAAGAGCGTTTATTAAATGCTTATAATAGAATAAGATCTAGTGTTCGTAATGGTTTAGCTGTAGTTTCTATAGAAAGAGGAGCTTCTGCAGGATCATTTTTTACTATTCCACCGCAAACCCAAATGGAAATTGCTGGTCGTAAGAAAATATTAACCGATGAGCACAGTGGAAGAATTTTAGTAGATAACGTTCTAGCTGACGAAGTTAAAGAAGAAATGGAAAAAATGTTTGCAAAAATGTAATACCATTCTCATAAAAAAACAAAATCCTGAAAGTAATTTCGGGATTTTTTTTTGGAACGAATGGATAGTTTTTCCGTTTTGTCATCCTGTCCCGATAGCTATCGGGAGTCGAAGGACTGCCATCCGTTATAGCTTTTGAAACAAGTTCAAAAGGCTACCACTACTGCCAGGGTTAATTTGTGATCGTCTTCTTTATTTGCTAAACCCATTGGATGTAATTTTTAAAAACGTCAGTTCGAGTGTTCTTTGTGCAGTAAAACGGAACAAAAATGTATCGAGAACCGTTTTTAATGAATTTTTAAAACACGTTATCTAAACCTTTGTCAAAGTCACATTAAATCGCTGAAAAACTTTGACAAAGGCAACTTGACTAATCAGTAATTACCAATCACTAATTACTATCGCCTAATTACTTTACTCTTTTCGACTATTCACTAACTACTATTCACTAATCACTAATTCCTTTACTTCAATTACTAAAAAACTTATCTTTGCAACATGGAAGAAGACAAATTAGTTCGCATCAACAAATTTTTATCAGAATCAGGATTTTGTTCGCGTAGAGAAGCCGATCGATTAATTGAGCAAGGAAGAGTTACTATTAACGGAATTGTTCCAGAAATGGGTACTAAAATTGGCCCAAATGACGAAGTTAGAGTTAATGGCAAACTCATTCAAGAAAAAAAATAAGAACGTATTTATTTAGCTTTCAACAAACCACCAGGAATTGAATGTACAACAAATCTTGATGTAAAAGACAATATAATAGATTATATCAATTATCCAGAACGTGTTTTCCCAATTGGTCGATTAGACAAAGCCAGTGAAGGATTAATTTTTTTAACTAATGATGGTGATATTGTAAACAAAATTCTTCGCGCTCGCAACAATCACGAAAAAGAATATATAGTAACCGTAAATAAAGCCATTACTGAACGTTTTATCCAACGCATGAGTAATGGAATCCCAATATTAGATACTATTACTCGAAAATGCAAAGTAGAACAAGTTAGTAAAAACATCTTTAGAATTGTATTAACACAAGGTTTAAACAGGCAAATTCGAAGAATGTGTGAGTATTTAGATTATGAAGTAGTAGCTTTAAAACGCACTCGAATTATAAACATCTCACTCGATATTCCTGTTGGAGAATATCGTTTATTAACTGCAAAAGAAATTTTAGATTTAAACCAATTAATAGAACCTTCCAGCAAAACCGAAGAAGCCAGTTTACCAAGTAATAAAAACAAATTTACTGGCAAACGAAATTATGGTGATAGGAATAGGTAATTTTATCATAATCAACTAATTTGACACTATTCATAAATGTATGTAAGTTAAAAATCATCTTCTATAATATCCTTTATAAAAAACTCTAAAGTTTCTCTTTCATAAGTCAATGGAAATTGAAAACCATTTATAAAAAATTAGTGGAGTCATTGTTAAACGATTTTCAACACACCAATTATG
>JAAURU010000012.1 GCA_012032075.1 Flavobacterium sp. | reverse complement strand
CAGACCCAGTTAATCCTAAACGAAAAACCATCTCCTACATGTCTAGACACGCTTAAATAAGATACAGATGGTAAAATGTTCCAATTTTCTTTAGCGTTACCTAATTGGATGAATTGCGGACTTGAATTACCTTCGGCACTTACCTTGGTATCAACCGCGTTGGCTCCAAAGGACACAGCCCATGGATTGTCACCGTTCTGAGCTTGGGTTGATAAACCAGCAAGCAATAAACCAGCAGCAAATAATTTGTTTAAATGTTTCATACTTTATTAATTAAATTACAATGCGTTATAATTAGAACAAAAATACTATTTTTTTTTAAATACAAAAAGTTTTGTTAAAAAAAGTAAGGGGCATTTTACTATTAACCTATTATTTTTAGTGATTTCCCTACTTCTACAAATGCATATATGGCTTTATCAAGATGTTCTTTTGTATGAGCAGCAGACAGTTGAACTCTTATTCTTGCTTTTTCTTTTGGAACTACCGGAAAAAAGAAACCTATTACATAAATTCCTTTTTTTAACAATTCTTCGGCCATAATTTGTGATAATTTAGCATCATATAGCATTACAGGTACAATTGCCGAATCTCCATCTATAATGTCAAAACCAGCTTTTTTCATACCTCCTTTGAAATAATTGGTATTCCACTCTAGTTTATCTCTCAATGAAGTGTCTTTTTCTAATAGTTCAAAAACCTTTAAAGAAGCTCCAACAATTGATGGTGCTAATGAATTTGAAAACAAATAAGGTCTTGAACGTTGTCTAAGGATTTCAATTATTTCTTTTTTTGCAGTGGTATAACCACCCATTGCTCCTCCAAGCGCTTTCCCTAGGGTTCCAGTAATAATATCAACTCTTCCCATAACTCCTTTGGCTTCTGGTGTTCCTTTTCCTGTTGCTCCTATAAAACCTGCTGCATGACATTCATCAACCATTACTAAGGCATCATATTTATCTGCTAAATCGCAAATTTTATCTAGTGGTGCTACTAAACCATCCATTGAGAAAACACCATCAGTAACAATTAATTTAAATCGATGACCTGCTTCAGTTGCTTTTATCAATTGGTTTTCCAAATCTTGCATATCATTATTTTGATAACGATATCTTGCAGCTTTACACAAACGAACACCGTCAATAATTGAAGCATGATTTAAACTGTCTGAAATAATACAATCTTCCTCACCCAATAAAGGTTCAAAAACACCTCCATTAGCATCAAAAAGCTGCTGCATATAAAATAGTGTCTTCCGTACCATAAAATTGTGCTATTTTGTGTTCCAATTCTTTATGAATATCCTGAGTTCCACATATAAATCGAACAGAAGACATTCCAAAACCATGAGAATCTAAAGCTTCTTTTGCCGCTTGCACCACTTCTGGATGAGAAGAAAGCCCTAAATAATTATTGGCACAAAAATTTAAAACTGTTTCTCCTGATGCAATTTTTATTTCGGCTCCTTGTGGAGATTTAATAATTCTTTCTTTTTTAAATAAGCCATTTTCTTGAATGGTATTTAATTCGTTTTGTAAGTAATCTTTTATTTTGCCGTACATTTTATAAGTTTTGTGTTTTACAAAAATACTATTTCTATTGCTTCTCCAATGTAAACCAATGCTTTTTTTACGACTTTATAGCCCATTTCTTCAATTACTGTTGTATAGCTTATTAACTGGGATTTGTGTTTTTCTACTTTTTCTCCTGTTTTATAATCCAATAAAAATGCTTCATTATTTTTTATAACTACTCTATCTGGTTTTAGGTTACCAATACCTTTTTTGATTATAGTTTGTTCATTGTACACTATTCCGGTTCCATCATAAAAAGTAATTAAATTTGGATGTTTTAATATCGTTTCTATTGTTTTTATGACTTCTTCTTTTTGGGTAACCAAAATTAATCCGTTTTCCAATGCTTTATTAATAGCTAGTTCAATATCGTTTTCAGTTGAAATGAAGGCTAAAATTTCATGTAGTACATTTCCAAACTCGATTGCCTTTTGTTGTTCTGTATTCCACATTAATGATTCTCTTTGAGCAATCTTAATTTTTTTACTATCTAGTCTTTCTGAAACCAATTCGATTGATTTTTGTTTGTTGTCAAAATAACTGGCAATCGATTTTCTATTGGGTTTACCAAAATCATATTCTAGTTTCCCTTCTTCATACATACTACTATGTTGTAAAAATTCAATAAAATAAGAAGATAAGTTATTTGGCAAACCTGATTTATTAATTAAATGATTAGAAATAACATATAATTGCTCTTCTGCTCTAGTTAAAGCTACATAAAGTACATTAATTACATCTAAAATTTCTTCCTGACTTTTCTCTTCATAAATGTGTTTTGCATTTTCACCATAATTTGAAACATCTTTTTTTGATTTACCAAAGCTTTAGGAAAATCGATAGCTTCTTCTTCTTCAAAATCAATCCAAAGTTTATTTCTATTATTTGCGGAAAAATTTTCTTCAGCAAAGGGATAAATTACTACTGGAAATTCTAATCCTTTCGATTTATGAATAGTCATTATTCGCACTGCATTATTTCCTTCTGGAGACGGAATACTCTTTTTGAAGCCTATTTTATCCCAATAATCAATAAAATCTGAAATTCCAGCTTGTGTTTTATTGTCTCTTTCTAAAACTAAGTCTAAAAAATACTGAACATAAGAAGTGTTTGCTTTTTCTTTAATAAAAGTTGAAATAATAATTTCTACCGCTTCATACAATGATTTCTTTTTGCAATTTTTAAATGAGATATAAATGTGAATAGTATTTAGATAATGTTCTAATTCATTTTCTGTTACATCTTTTGTAGCAACAATAAAATCGTGAATAGGCAGTTTATTTTGATTGTATTTTGCAATAAAATATAACATTCTTGCTTTTGATTCTTGGTCTTTGTTGTTTTTTAAATAACGAAGAACATCTATAATGAGCTTTACTTCTGTTGCATTTTGAATCAATAAAGTTTCAGAAGATTAAGATGGGAATATTTTTCTGGGTTAAGTAATTAGCTAAAAAAACTCCATCAGTTTTTCTTCTTGTTAATAAAACGATGTCTCTGTATTCAAACCCTTTATCGACAACATTTTTTATGGTTTGAAGTGTTTTTTCAAGATACAATTTCGTTTTTATTGAATATTCTTTATCATCTTCTTCATTTGAAAAAGTATCTTCTTCTGCCGTATCAATAAAATGAAATATTCACATAACCACCTATTTTATAATTTGTTTTTTGATAACTGTGTTCTAGGTAGAGGTTTTTGTAATCTTCATTTTCAAATTTGGAAGCCAAAAAAGAGAAAAAATTATTATTGAAAGTTATTACTTCTGCATAGCTTCGATAATTTGTTTCTAATTTGATGGTTTCTTTATCCTTATTTGAAAAAGGGTTCATTCCTTCTTTACTCAACTCAATAAATTGTTCGGCCTTTCCACCTCTCCATCTATAAATAGATTGTTTTGGATCGCCCACAATCATGAGACTTCCTCTTATTCCATTATCTTCACTTGATAAAGCATTATCGATAAGTGGAATTAAATTTGCCATTGCATTACAGAGGTATCTTGAAATTCATCAATAAAAAAATGACGGTATTTTTCACCCAAACGTTCATAAATAAATGGAGCTGGCTGATTTTGAATTTCGTTGAAAATAATTTTATTAAAATCGGAAATGGAAAGTATATTTTGCTCTTCTTGAATTTTCTTAAATTCTAAATTTATAGTGTTTAAAAGTGAAAGAGGATTTATATTTTGCATAAAAGCTTCATAAAAAGCAATTTTTGAAATATTATAATAACATTTTCCAAATATTTCATTAGTTCACCTGAAATATTTTCTATTAAATTAATGTCTTTTGCTGTTTTATTGATAGCTATATCATCAAAAGAGTAGTATTTGTAGTTATCTTTTATTGGTAAACTATTCTCTGCAATTTTTTCGAAATGGTTTGGAAATGTTTTTCTAGAAAAAGAATCTAAAGAAATGCCTGTTTGAGTTATTAATTCCAAACACTTTGCGGCAATTTTTCTATTTTTTTCAACATAAGAATGTATTTTACTTTTTAAAACATCTTTTACTGTAGCAAAATCTTCAAATGATTTTTCTTGAAACTCATTAATTTCATTTACATTGTTTTCGTTTACCAAAAGTTTTGATACTTCAAGCAATTCTTTGGAAATATCCCAATTCTTATCTTCGTCTGTTTTATCTTTTGTAAAATCAATTAATAATTGGGTTAATGCTTTATCTTCACCTACTTTTGAAATAACAACATCTACTGCTTCTTGCAAAATAGAATCGGTATCTAAGCTTACTTCAAAATTAGGAGGTAAATTTAAATCTTGAGCAAAAGAACGAATAACTTTATGTGTAAATTTATCGATTGTAGAAATTCCAAAAGCAGCATAATTGTGAATAATACTTTTAATAATAGCTTTTGATTTGTCTTTTAAAGTGGCAATTGATAAACCTGTTTCAATACTTAAATCTCCTAGCAAATCGTTAGCTTTATTAGATGTGTTTTGTTTTGAGAACTCATATAAATTTTCAACAATGCGCGATTTCATTTCTTCAACCGCTTTATTAGTAAATGTAATAGCTAAGATTCGTTTATAAGCATCGTCTGTTTGCGCTAAGAAAACTATTTTTAAATATTCTTTAGTTAAAGTGTAGGTTTTACCAGAACCAGCAGAAGCATCATAAAGTGTAAAAGTCGCTTTTTTCAAATGTTATATTTATCTTAATTATGATTATATAAGGATATTCTATTTTAAATCCAAAGTTAAATGTATAACTTTGGATAAACTAATACTAATTATAAAAAAAATAGAATTATGGCTTTTGAATTACCACAATTACCTTATGCATACGATGCATTAGAACCACATATTGATGCAAGAACAATGGAAATTCACCATTCTAAACATCATAACGGATACACTACAAATCTAAACAACGCAATTGCTGGAACTGATTTAGAAGGAAAAACTATTGAAAACATTTTAATAAATCTTGATATGAATAATGCTGCTGTTAGAAATAATGGTGGTGGTTTTTACAATCACAATTTATTTTGGACAGTAATGGCTCCTGATGGTGGAGGTCAACCAAAAGGAGAATTAGCTGAAGCTATTGAAAGCACATTCAAATCATTTGATGCTTTTAAAACAGAATTTGCTAAAGCTGCTGCAACTCGTTTTGGATCAGGATGGGCTTGGTTATGTGTTCACAAAGGAGGAAAGCTTGAAGTATGTAGTTCAGCAAATCAAGACAATCCATTAATGCCAGGAATTGGTTGTGAAGGAACACCTATTTTAGGACTTGATGTATGGGAACATGCTTATTACTTAAATTATCAAAACAGAAGACCAGATTATATTGAAGCTTTCTTTAGTGTAATTAATTGGACTGAAGTTGCAAGGAGATTTGCTACTGCTAAATAAGTTATTGCTATTTTTAAAAAATTATAAGGAATCATTTTATGGTCTTCTTTTTTATGTGTTGAGTTTAGACCAAAAAAAAAGGTGAAATTGCTTTCACCCTTTTTGCCCCAAATCTACCATAAAACTTAACCTACTAATTTTCTGGTATTGTAAAAGTATGCTAAGTGTTTATTGCTACACAAAATAATTGTTCAATAACTAAAAAAATCGATAAAACGCATTTTTAGTATGCACGAGCGTCTCTACCTTCATAAAAATTCATAAAAGCTCTATTCACCACTCTATTTCCTCCATCAGTAGGATAATTTCCTGTAAAGTACCAATCTCCTAGATTTTTAGGACAAGCTAAATGTAAATCGTTTACTTTTTGATAGATAATTTTAATTTCTGCATTAACACCTTCTGGAGTAAGAATTTCAGAAATTTTTGCAGAAATTTCTTCATCTGTAAAAGGAGCATAAATTTCTTTTACATAATTTATTACTTCATTATCTTTAAAAAGTTCCTGACTTTTAGATTTTATATATACTTCATCTACAATATGATACAGGTTTCTTTCTTTTAATAGGTCTAAAGCTGCTTTGAAAGCCACTAATCCTTCTAATTTTGCCATATCGATACCATAACAATCAGGATATCTAATTTGTGGAGCAGATGATACAACGACTATACGTTTTGGATTCAAGCGATCCATCATTTTAATAATACTTTTTTTAAAGTTGTTCCTCTAACAATACTATCATCTATAATAACCAAGTTATCATTAGGTTTAACCACACCATAAGTTACATCATAAACATGAGCTACTAAATCATCTCTACTGCTATCTTCTGTGATAAATGTTCTTAATTTAGCATCTTTAATGGCCACTTTTTCTGTGCGAAGTTTTACTGCTAATATTTCTTGAAGCTTTTCTTCTGAGAGTTGCTCTTTATTCTCTAAAATAGTCTTGATTTTTCGTTGGTTTAAAAAATCATTTGCAGCTTCCACCATTCCATAAAAAGAGGTTTCAGCTGTATTAGGAATAAATGAAAACACGCTATTATCGGTATCATAATCTATTGCTTTAAGAATAGAAGGAAATACTAATTTACCTAATTCCTTACGTTCTTGGTAAATTTCAGCATCGCTTCCTCTTGAAAATAAATGCGTTCAAAAGAACAGGCTTTTTTGGTTAATGGTTTTCTAACTTCTTTTATGGAAACAGCACCACTTTTCTTAATAATAATTGCACTTCCGGGTTCTAATTCTTTTACTTTTTCAAAAGGCACATTGAATACTGTTTGTATTACAGGTCTTTCTGAAGCTACAACTGCTATTTCATCATCTGCATAATAAAAAGTAGGTCGAATGCCAGCTGGATCACGTAAAACAAATGCATCACCATGACCTATTAAACCAGCCATTGCGTATCCTCCATCCCAATTTCGAGAGGCTCTTTCTAGGATTCTAGGAATGTTTAAACGTTCTGCAATTACTGCTGAAGCTTCTAACTTTGAATACCCTTCATTTTTACAATTTTGGTACAAATCGGTTACTTCATCATCTAAGAAATGCCCTATTTTTTCCATTACTGTAACCGTATCAGCCAATTCTTTAGGGTGTTGTCCTAAATCAACTAAACTTTGGAATAATTCTTTAACATTTGTCATGTTAAAGTTTCCAGCTACTATAAGATTACGATGCATCCAGTTATTTTGACGCAAAAATGGATGTACACTTTCTATACTATTTTTACCAAAGGTACCATAGCGAACGTGTCCCAAGAATAATTCGGCAATGTAAGGAATCTCTTTTTTTTGTAAAGCAATATCATTAAGGTATTCTGGATGCTCTTGAAGCTCAGTACTTATTCTGCCATTTATTTGAGCAAATATATCTTGAATGGGTTGGGCATCGTTTGAACGAATTCTACTTATATATCTTTGACCTGGCTCCATGTCTATTTTAATACTAGCCAATCCAGCACCATCTTGCCCACGATTGTGTTGCTTTTCCATAAGAAGGTACATTTTTTGTACTCCATAAAAAGAAGAACCATATTTCTCTTTATAATATTCTAATGGTTTTAATAATCGTAAAAGGGCAATGCCACATTCATGTTTAATAGCGTCGCTCATAAGTTGTTGTGTTGTGTGTGTTTTATTATTCTATTAAAAAAGCCCCGTAAACGAGGCATACTTATTTAATCTAATTCGATTTCAAATTGTGTAAGCGCTTTAAATTGCTGTAAACGCTCAATCACTTCTTCTTTATTCAAATTTTCCATTCGCTCTGTTCCAAATTTTTCCACACAGAAAGAAGCTAAATTTGAACCGTATATAATTCCGTTTTTCATATTGTCAAACGATATGTTTTCACTTTGTGCAATATAACCTGCAAAACCACCAGCAAATGTATCACCTGCACCAGTAGGATCAAAAACATCTTCTAAAGGTAAAGCTGGAGCAAAAAAGATTTCTTTATCTTGAAATAATAAAGCACCATGTTCTCCTTTCTTAATTACTACATATTTAGGTCCCATAGTATGGATTTTTTGAGCTGCTTTTACCAATGAATATTCTCCAGACAATTGACGCGCTTCTTCGTCATTGATTGTAATTACATCTACTCTTTTAATAACATCCATTAATTCTGGTAATGCACAATCCATCCAAAAATTCATGGTGTCTAACACAATTAATTTTGGAATAGTAGTCATTTGGTCTAAAACCCCTGATTGTACTAATGGGTGTAAATTTCCTAATAACACAACTTCAGAAGTTTTATATGCTTCTGGAACAATTGGATTAAAATCGGCTAATACATTTAATTCTGTAACTAAAGTGTCTCTTGAATTTAAGTCGTTATGATATTTTCCGCTCCAAAAGAATGTTTTACCACCTTTTACGATTTCAATTCCTTCTATATTAACTCCTTTATTTTCTAATAAATCTAAATATTCTTTTGGAAAATCTTCACCTACTACAGAAACTATAGCTGCGTCAACATTAAAAAATGAAGACGATAAACCAATGTAAGTTGCTGCTCCACCTAAAATTTTATCTGTTTTCCCGAATGGTGTTTCAATAGCATCAAAAGCTACTGTACCTACTATTAATAATTTATTCATTATATCCTTTTTGAAATAAGGTGCAAAGATAAAACTTTAGTTTTAAAAGTATAGCATAAAACCAAATATTAGATTTTATAAACTTGCTATGATTTTATGATTTTATTTACCAAAAGCTTTTTTATTGAATACAATTAAAATTCCTACACCTGTAGATATTGCCATATCTGCAATATTAAAAATAGCATTAAAAAAAGAGAATTTTTTTCCACCCCAAAAAGGCAACCACTCTGGTAAATTACCTTCCCAAAAAGGAAAATACAACATGTCCACTACTTCACCATGAAACCAAGTTCCATATGGCTGATCTGCAAATGCTGTGGCTACTTGATGATAACTATCATTAAAAATAACACCATAAAAAACAGAATCAATAATATTACCTACAGCACCAGCCAAAATTAAGGCAATTGCTGTTATTAAATAACTAGATTGTTTTTTCTTTACAGCGTCCCATAACCACCATGCGATTCCTGGAACTACTATTAATCTAAATAATGTAAGTGCTAATTTACCATATTCTCCTGGAATAACTGCTCCCCAAGCCATGCCTTCATTTTCAATAAAATGAATACGAAACCAATCAAAAACCTTAATTTCTTCATTAATAAAAAAATGTGTCTTGATATAAATTTTAGATACTTGATCTATTAGTAAAATAATAATTACTAAAAAATAGGCTTTCTTTAATGACATTATGTAAAATTTGAACAAATGTAATAAATTCCAAAAATAAATTCCAAATTCCAATTTGCAAAATTGCTTTTTTGGAATTTGGAATTTTAAATACTTCTTAGTTAATACTTTTAACGTTGTAAGTTTTTTGCTTCGATACTCATAGTTGCATGAGGTACCACTTTTAAACGTTCTTTACTGATTAATTTTCCAGTTACTTTGCATACACCATAAGTTTTATTTTCAACACGGAAAAGAGCATTTTTTAAATCTCTAATAAACTTTTCTTGACGAATAGCTAATTGTGAGTTAGCTTCTTTAGACATGGTCTCACTACCTTCTTCAAATGCTTTAAATGTAGGAGATGTATCATCTGTACCATTATTCAAATCATTCATGTAAGCACTTCGTATTAAATCTAAATCGTATTGCGCTTTTTCAATTTTTTTAAGCAAAATTTCTTTAAATTCAGCTAAATCAGCATCTGAATATCTTAATTTTTCTTCTATCATTCTTCCTAAATATTAAGGTTAATACTATATACCTAAAAAAGAGTTATTCAGAAAACTCTTATTTTGATATCATTATTGTCGTTTTTACTTCATCAAACTCAATTTCTATACCATTTTTTACATTTGGTACAAAAACTAACTCATCTGTTAATGTTTCTGATTTGATATAGGTCTCATTTTCTATAACCGATTTCTCAATAATCTCATTATTTTGAATATGAACTTTAATCTTATCAGTAACTTCAAATCCTGAATCTTTTCTTATGTTTTGAATTCTATTTACTAACTCTCTCGCTACTCCTTCATTACGTAATTTTTCATCGATTGTTATGTCTAATGCAACCGTAATTCCATTTGCATTTGCTACTAACCAACCAGGAATATCTTGAGACGAAATCTCTACATCTTCGGCTGTTAAAGTAATACTTTTTCCTGAAATAACAAGTAAAAGCTCTCCTTCTTTGTCTAATACATTAATTTGCTCGTTAGACAAAGACTGTATTTCTTTGGAAATCAATCCCATATCTTTTCCAAAACGAGGGCCAAGTGCTTTAAAATTTGGCTTAATTTGTTTTACTAAAACCCCTGAAGCATCATCTAGCAATTGAATTTCTTTGACATTTACCTCAGCTTTTATTAAGTCTGAAACCGCTTCTATTTCCGCTTTAAAAGTCTCGTCAAGTACTGGAATCATTACCTTTTGTAAAGGTTGACGCACTTTAATCATCTCCTTTTTACGTAATGATAAAACCAATGAAGAAACTGTTTGTGCCTTCATCATTCTACTTTCAAGTGATTTATCAACAAAGTTTTCAACCGAAACAGGAAATTCTGCCAAATGTACACTTTCAAAGTTTTCTTTGGCTGTAGCCAAATTCAAATCTTTATATAATCTATCCATAAAGAACGGAGCCACTGGAGCACTTAATTTTGCAACAGTAACTAAACAGGTATAAAGCGTTTGATAAGCTGCAATTTTATCGGTTCCATATTCTCCTTTCCAGAATCTTCTTCTACACAAACGCACGTACCAGTTGCTTAAATTCTCCTGTACAAAGTCGGAGATTGCTCTTGAAGCTTTTGTTGGTTCGTAATCAGCATACGCTTCATCTACTACTTTTACTAAAGTATGCAACTCTGACAAAATCCATCGATCAATTTCTGGTCTTTCGTGTAACGGAATTTCAGCTTCTGCATAGGTAAAGTTATCAATGTTAGCATATAACGCAAAGAAAGAGTAAGTATTATAAAGCGTTCCAAAGAATTTACGTCTTACTTCAGCTACTCCTTCAATATCAAACTTTAAATTATCCCAAGGATTAGCATTAGAAATCATGTACCAACGCGTTGCATCTGGCCCATAATCTGCTAGAGTGGTAAAGGGATCTACTGCATTTCCTAGACGTTTTGACATTTTTTGTCCGTTTTTGTCTAGTACTAATCCATTTGAAACCACATTTTTATAAGCAATTTTATCAAAAACCAACGTTCCGATTGCGTGCAAAGTATAAAACCATCCACGCGTTTGGTCAACACCTTCCGCAATAAAATCGGCTGGAAAATCTTGGTTACCATCTATTTTTTCTTTGTTCTCAAATGGATAATGCCATTGTGCATAAGGCATAGCTCCTGAATCAAACCAAACATCAATTAAGTCACTTTCGCGTTTCATGGGGTTGCCCGAAGCCGAAACCAATACAATTTCATCTACTACATTTTTATGTAAATCGACTAAATCGTAATTAGCTTCACTCATGTTTCCAATTTCAAATCCTTTGAAGGGATTTTCTTTTTGAAAACCCGCTGCAATTGCTTTTTCAATTTCATTATATAATTCCTCTACTGAACCTATTAAAATTTCCTCTGTTCCTTCTTCATTTCTCCAAATAGGCAAAGGGATTCCCCAATACCTTGAACGCGATAAATTCCAGTCATTTGAATTTTTTAACCAGTTCCCAAAACGTCCTTCACCAGTAGCTTTTGGTTTCCAGTTATAGTCTCATTCAAATCGAACATTCTATCTCTTACTTCTGTTATTTTATAAACCAAGAATCTAATGGATAATATAAAATAGGTTTATCAGTTCTCCAGCAATGCGGGTAACTGTGCACATATTTTTCAACCTTAAAGGCTTTATTTTCTTCTTTTAACTGGATGGCAATTTCCACATCTACAGAACGTTCTGGAGCTTCACCCTCATTATAATATTCGTTCTTAACGTATTTACCAGAATAGTCTCCTAAACCTTTTATGAATCTTCCTTGTAAATCTACTAATGGCACTAAATTATCATTCGCATCTTTGACTAACATTGGAGGAATTTCTGGTTTTGCTTCTTTAGCTACTTTTGCATCATCTGCTCCAAAAGTTGGTGCTGTGTGTACAATTCCAGTTCCGTCTTCTGTAGTAACAAAATCTCCAGCAATTACTCTAAAAGCATTTTCAGGATTATCATTGGCAAAACCAATGGCATCAACTGCTCATAACGAACTCCAACCAAATCAGTTCCTTTGAATTCTTTTATAATTTGGTAAGGAATTTTTTTATCTCCTTCTTTGAAGTTTTCAAAATCATGCACTTCAGAAGATTCGAAGAAAGTTTTACCAAATTGTTTCCCCACTAAATTCATTGCTAAAATAACTTTTATAGGACGGAAGGTATATTGGTTAAACGTTTCCACCAAAACATAATCGATTTTTGGTCCAACGGTTAAAGCAGTATTTGAAGGCAAAGTCCAAGGAGTAGTGGTCCAAGCTAATATGTAAGCCCCATCTAAATCTTCCCCAAAAGGGAAGACTTCTAAAGTTTGCTCTGCAAGTGGTTTTATTTTAAATTGTGCTACAACAGTAGTATCAGTTACATCTCTATAACTTCCTGGTTGGTTAACTTCGTGAGAAGACAAACCCGTTCCTGCTTTTGGAGAATAAGGTTGTATGGTGTAGCCTTTGTACATCAACTTTTTATCGTAGATTTGCTTTAACAACCACCAAACGGTTTCCATGTATTTGGCCTTATAGGTCACATACGGATTTTCCATATCAACCCAATAGCCCATTTTTTCTGTAAGATCATTCCAAACATCAGTATAACGCATAACCGTGCGTTTACACGCTTCGTTGTATTCTGCAACTGTTAGTTTTTTTCCTACATCTTCTTTCGTAATACCTAATTCTTTTTCGGTACCTAATTCTACAGGTAAACCATGTGTATCCCAACCTGCTTTACGCTTCACTTGGAATCCTTTTTGCGTTTTATAACGGCAAAAAATATCTTTAATAGCACGAGCCATTACATGGTGAATACCAGGCAATCCATTTGCTGAAGGAGGTCCTTCAAAAATACATAAGGTGGGTTTCCTTCTCGTGTAGTAACACTCTTATCGAAGATGTTTTCTTTTTTCCAAAAATCCAATACTTCAGACGCAACTGTGGGTAAGTCAAGTCCTTTATATTCAGTAAATTTAGTACTCATTATATCGCTTTCTTATTTGAAGTTGCGAAAATACTAAATTTCAAATAATTGTATGGGTTTTTAATGGAAAAAAAGAGCTAAGGTGTAAGTAATTGAATTTGTTAATTATAATTGCTTTATAAGATTATTTTCTTTTTGTATACACTATATATGCCTTTGATATGCCTTTGATATGCCTTTGATATGGAGTAAAGATGGAAGTGTCTTATCCTATGGAAGCTGGATGATCCTTTCTAAAAGAACTATATACGTTAATAAAATCTTATTATAATTATGCAACTATAACTATTTCAACATATTTACTTATAATAATGTCAATATATATTCCTATTAATTGAAAAATTTTTGCTCTTTGTTTGTTACATACACTTATTTTGTGTATAACTATTTTAGGACAAAACATATTTATAAATTATTAAAATAATTAATAAATAAAAATTCTAAATAATTCATTTCTATTTACTTAAAGTTTGTATTTTTGCAAAAATTTAAAAAGCCTACTAAATGATGAAAAAAAGAAACTTTTTATCTTACATAAAAAACGCTACTAAGAAAGGGTATGTGAAAGCCTACTCTTTAACAGAGATTTTAATTGTATTGTGTATCATAGGTATTTTGCTACTTATGGTATTGCCTAATCAAACTTCGGTAATTAGTCAGGCAAAAGCTATTGAGGCACAAGCTATGTTGAATCAAGTGTATGGTTTAGAGAAAAGTCATTTTTATCGTTATTCAAAATATTCAGGAGATTTAGAAGAATTAGGATTTGAACAAGAACAAACGGTAGAAGATGGTGGTCAGGCTGTTTATAAAATTGAAATTATTGAATCCTCAAATAGTTCTTTTATAGCAAGAGCAACATCAGTTTCTGATATAGATGGTGATGGAGCTTTCAATACATGGGAAATCAACGACAAAAAAGTGCTTAAAGAAGTAGTAAAAGAATAATGATTGCACTTTTAATTGTTTTATGCATAAGTCTTGTTATAATTTTTTGGCAAGATTTAAAAATCAGACACATTCATGTGGTTTTGCCTCTTGTCGTTTTTGGTAGCGCTTACTTTTTAACGAATTACCCTCAAAACAACTTAAAACTCATAGGTATTAATGTCTTATTTTTTTGTTTTACTATTGTATTACTGACTCTATATATGAGTGTTAAAAACAAAAGATTTTTAAATCCGTTTCAAAACTATTTTGGTTTAGGTGACTTGTTGTTTTATATCGCTATTACACCTTTATTTATTTTACATAATTACATACTCTTTTTTATTACGTCTTTGCTTTTCACTATAGTAATGCAATTCGTATTACGAAAATGGATAAAGAAAGATTCAGTCCCATTAGCTGGTTTATCTGCTTTATTATTATTGCTAATTATTGTTAAAGATGTAGTGTTTTCATTTCAAAAAATCACTTTAATTCGTTAAGTATGGAAGCGATTATTGTACATAATGAAAACTTACATTTGGTTTCAGCTGATTTAGCTAATTATTATAAAGTCTTACCCAAAGAAAACTCTGCTGAAAGTATTGCATTGTTTTGTTTGGAAACCAAAAATAATTCAGAAGTCAAAGAAGAGTTGGAATTACTTTTAGGTAAAAAAGTGAGTTTACTTTCTTATTCGGAAACCCAAATTAACAAAGCGCTTTCTATATATTACAGAAAAGAACGTATTGAAACTTCGACAAAAGCTTTCAATATCGATTCTGGTGATTTTTTAGAAAATCTTTTAACAGAAGCTAAAGGACTGAAAAGCAGTGATATTCATTGTGAAATTTACGAAGATTCCGCAAGAATTCGTTTCAGGATTGATGGTCAATTAATTGAACGCTATAAAATTGAACGTGAAAGTTATTTAGAATTGGTAAACAAAATAAAAATTCGTTCCAAATTAAATATTACTGAAAAACGTTTGCCACAAGATGGTCGTATTACAACAACTAGTTTTGATATTCGTGTATCGATTTTACCAACCTTATATGGTGAAAAAATTGTAATGCGTTTGTTAGGTCAGGACGCTTCTAATATTGATTTGAAATCGTTAGGTTTCCAACAGGAAGAATTAGTCGGTTACCTAGAAGCGGTTAAAAAACCAAATGGCATTATTTTAATAAGTGGGCCAACAGGTTCAGGAAAAACAACAACTTTATATGCTACTTTACGATTATTAAACGACAGTAGAAGAAATATAGTAACCGTTGAAGACCCAATTGAATATACCTTAAAAGGAATTAATCAAGTACAGTTAAAAGAAGACATTGGGTTAACCTTTGCTTCCGCCTTGAAATCCTTTTTACGTCAAGATCCAGATGTGATAATGCTTGGAGAAATTCGAGATTCAGAAACCGCTTTAATGGCAATTAGAGCTTCCTTGACTGGACATTTAGTATTATCAACCATTCATACGAATTCTGCTGTTGGAACAGTTTCCAGATTAATTGACATGGGTGTTCCTCCATACTTGATTTCAGAAACGTTGAATTTATCAGTTGCCCAACGTTTGATTCGTAAATTATGCAACCATTGTAAAGAAAAAACCACTATTGATCCAAAAGATTTTCCAAATAGTTTTTCGATACCTTATTCAATTGAAAAACGTATAAACCTGTCGGTTGTAATGAATGTTTTCACACCGGTTACAAAGGAAGAACGGCTATTTATGAAGTCATAAATATTACTAATGACATTGCCAATGCTATAAAAAATAATACTATTACATCTTATTTTGAAAAAGATGAAAATTACAAATCGCTTCCAGAAAAAGCGTATGATGTTTTAGCCAAAGGAGAAACATCTTTAGATGAGATATATTCAATATTATTAAATGTATAAAATGATTAAAAAAATTAGTGTCTTATTAACCATTTTCTTATTATCTAATTCCCTTTTTGCACAGCAAGACATCAATGAATTAGGTCGTAAATTAGATGAGTTTTCAAAAATTAAACCTGGAATTAATGAGGTGGTCAAAATTGATGTATCAGGTTTGTCCTTATATGATTTAATTATTTCAATTTCAGAAGAACATCAACTAAATGTGAGTATTGACAGTGATTTGAATACTCTAGTGGTAAACAATTTTCATGATGTAACGGTAAAAGATATCTTCTTGTTTTTAGTTCAAAAATATGATTTAGAAGCTACTTTTATGAGCAATATTATCATTTTTAAAAAGCGAAAAGAAACACCAGTAATTGTAAAAAAGGAAATTAAAATTGTCGATGTAAGTTACAATTCTCAAAATGGCTTTTTATCAGTTAAATTAGAAAATGATTCGTTGCCATTAGTAGCACAAGCAATTATCGACAAATCAGGTAAAAATATAGTTTTAGCACCAGATATTAAAGTACAAAAAGTTTCTTCTTATATCTTAAATCGTCCTTTTGACCAAGTTATTGAAATGATGGCAAAATCTAATGATTTAGTTGCTACTAAAGACGATAATGGGTTCTATTATTTAGAAAAAAACACTTTAACAAAAGAAGCAAACTCAACTGTAGGAAACAACAGAAATTCGTCAAAAAACAAATCAAAACCAGCATCAGGTTCGGAAGGATTTTATGAAATTGAAGTAGATAACCAAGGGTTTTTAACAGTAAAAGCTAATGTGGCAGATGCAACCGATTTATTAATTGAAGCCGCTGAAAAACTAAACGTGAATTACTTCATTTACAATAAGCCAGAAAATGAAAAAACTTCGCTATTAGCTAATAAAATAACATTTGATGATTTATTAAATCATATTTTTAAGGGTAAAAATATACTCAATAGAAATCAAGAAGGGTTTTATATTATTGGGGAACAATCTACAGAAGGTTTGCGTTCTACGGAAATTATTCCATTAGAAAATAGATCTATAGAATCTGTTTTACAATCGTTACCAAAAATCTTTAATGATAAAGTAGAAATTAAAGAATTTATTGAATTAAATTCCTTGATAGTTTCAGGTTCTAAATCAACCATTGAAGAACTAAAACTATACATTAAGCAAATAGATAAAGTTGTTCCATTAGTACAAATTGAGGTGATTATTGTTCAATATAATAAATCTTATGATATTCAAACGGGTTTAAAAGCAGGATTGGATAAAATCAACAAAGCACAAACTAGTGGTGTTCTTTTTCCAACGACTGATGTCACATTAGGCAGTTCTTCAGTGAATAATTTAATTGATGCTTTTAATGGTTTAGGATTTATAAAATTAGGCAAAGTAACTGATGCTTTTTACTTAAATTTACAAGTATTGGAAAACAATTCTATCATAAAAATTGAATCTACTCCAAAAATCGCAACACTAAGTGGACATGAAGCAACCTTGTCTATTGGAGAAACTAACTATTATTTTGAGCAAAACAACCGTATTTTAAATAATAATTTAGGAAATGGTGGAGACATTCTTCAATCGGGAACATGGAAACCTACAGAAGCTAATTTAGCTGTAAAAATAAAGCCTTTTGTTTCTACAGATGAAAATGTAACACTAAATATCAATGTTGAAAAAAGTTCGTTCTTAGGTAGAGCTGGAGAAAATGCTCCTCCTGGAAAAGCTACCCAACAGTTTGAATCACTTGTAAGAGTGCGTAATAACGAAATGGTTTTACTAGGAGGTTTAGATGAATTAAAGAGAGAGAATTCTGGAACAGGTGTGCCTTTAATATCTAGAATACCTATTTTAAAATGGTTTTTTAGTAGTAAGAAGAAGGCAAAAGGGAACTCGAAATTGCATATTTTTATTAAACCTACAATTGTGTATTAATGGTAAACATTCTTTCTAAAATATTCAAAATTAATAGTATTCAAGTTATAGGAATCTTTCAAGATACCTACAACGAAAAATATACGTTGCTTATATTTAAAAAAACGAAAGGAAAATTGGATATCAAAGAAAATAAGGTCTTTTCAAAAATGGATTCTCTTATAGAAGTTATGGATTTTAAATTACCCGTAATTTTAGCTATTGATGGAAAGGGTGTTTTAAATAAAAAAATAGATGATACTAATGATGTCGATTTAGCATGGCAAAAAAATATTGATTTCAATGCGATTTACCATACAAGCTATACTCTTAAAAGTAAAACTTTTATGAGTTTTTGCAGAAAAAATGTGGTAGAAGATTGGTTCTTCTTTTTTGAAAGTAAAAAAATACAAATCATTGATGCTTATGTTGGTTCTTTTCTTTCTATTTTATTAGCTGAAAACTTAAATACAGACAGTATCGTTTCGGGAAATTTAAACTTGAAATTAAAAGAAAATGAATTAGTTGATTTTGCAAAATTAGAAGTGACTCCAAATTTGAATTATACAATTACTGAAAATTCTGTATCTAATTTTACATTGCCTTTATACGGTATTGCGGTACATTATTTTGTGCAAAACGAGTCGGTTTCAAAATCAAAATGGAATAATAAATCTATAGAGGAAGTGGTGTATAGAAAAGCCTTTTCAGTCTTTGGATTAATCATGTTGATTGGCTTTTTAATTGCTTTACTAATTAGTTATTTATCTATACAATATTATGCTGCAAAAAATGGGGAACTAAACATGCAAAACATTTATTCTAATAAAACATATCAACAAATTGTTTCTTTAGAGAAACAAAAGAAAGACAAAGAAAAAATCATCAAAGATTCTGGATTTTTATCTGAAAAATTTTTGAGTTTTTATGCTTATGAAATTTGCAAATCCATACCAAATTCTATCTCGTTGGATGAATTGGATTGTGCTCCTCTCCAAAAAATAGTGAAACATAACGAAAAGGTAGAGGTTACTCCAGGTACTATTTTAGTAAAAGGGAAAACAATTGATGAAGATGAATTTAATAATTGGCTTAGAAGTTTGAAAAAATTTGACTGGATCGCTAAATTTGAACTTGAAAGTTTAAAAAAGACAAGAAAAACAATACGCAATTTAGTTTAAAAATCCGCATTAAATAATGTTTGAACAGTATTCATATAAACAAAAATGCATAGCCTTATTTGGGCTATTCTTGATGCTTTCTTATACTGCTTACAAACGTTCATTTAAAAACTTAATTGACGTTTATAAAGAAAATAAAGAGCTGACAGTACACGCAAAAGACATAGCCAGTAAATCTAAAAATTTAGACATCCTATCCATGGAAATTGCGAGTTACGACAAGTATTTGGGGAATCAAAATGTAGCTAGAGATGTTGTCCAACAAGAAGTGATTGCTTTTTCCACACAACATGAAGGAGTTTCTATCAATGATTTACAAGCTATACATTCATTTGAAGGAGAAAGTTATTCCGTTTACACCAACCAATTAGATGTTACTGGAAACATTAATGATCTAATAAAATTAGCTTATGATTTTGAAACAAAATTTAGTTTTTCAAGAGTGGTAAGTACAAATTATTACACGGTTAAAAAGAACAATACTAATGAAATATTACATTTAAGAATACTATTTCAGAATTACGATATGAAGTCAAAAAAATAAAATTTAGAATAAATGAAAATATTAAACAAATTGATGCTAATTACAGTAGTGTCGCTTACTTTCTCTTGCGAAGATATATTAGAAGAAGACATTACAAATGATATTGTTAAAATACAATACCCAAGTGAAGGAGTAGTTGTTGAGAGTAATGTAGCAATTTTCCAATGGGAACCTTTAAAAGGAGCTGATGATTATCGTTTACAAGTTTACACTTCCAATCAATTTAAAGTATTTGATACGTTAGTGAATACTAATACTACAACTTTACCATTAGTACAAGGAACTTACCAATGGAGAGTGAGAGGAGAAAATGCAGCTTATGAATCCACTTATTCATTTCCAGTTACCTTTAGGGTTGAAGAATCAGACGATTTAACAAATCAACAAGTAGTTTTATTAAGTCCTTCTAGTACTTTTGCTACCAATCAAAATACGGTAACACTTTCATGGGAAAATTTATCCGCTGCTGATTCCTATGAAGTTGTGGTTACTAATACTACCAATGGAAATATCGTATTTTCGCAAAGTAATGTTACAATTACAAACATAAGTTTGAATAGCACCAACATTACTGGAGACGGACAATATACTTGGAAAGTTAAAGCTATTAATAGCACAACAGTTACGGAAACCGCTTTTTCTACAAGAAGCTTTTTAGTAGATACTGTAGTTCCTAACCAAACACAAAATAGTTTACCTGCAAACAATGCCATACAAACCATAAACCAAACCGTAAACTTTAGTTGGATTATTTCAACCGATTCTGGAATAGTGCAATCGGCAATTTCATATGAGATACAAATAGCTTCAGATAATAACTTTACGAATGTTATTCAAACCTCACCTACAACGGGAACTAGTTTCCAACAATCCTTTGCCTCTATAGGAGATCGATACTGGAGAGTTAGAGCAAAAGATGCAGCTGGAAATATAGGAGCTTATAGTGCAGGATTTAAATTGACAATAAACTAAAATGGATACTAAAAAGGCAATTAATATAGTGTTAATAATTGTAGTACTTTCATTGTGGGGAACAGTAAGCTATAAATATATTAATCGTTTTTTTGGCAATGACGAATTAGCTTATAATTCACCTAATGACTACAACTATGGAGTAGTTTCTGTAATAAAAAAAGACACTTTTTTATTAGTACCATTAGCCAAAGACCCTTTTTTAAATAAAGTGTTGGCAAAACCAAAAACACAACCAGCACAAGTAGTAAGAACTTCACCAATAGTAAAAACTTTACCTAAGCCAAAAGAGGAAACTCTATTCCCTAGTGTGCAATATTTTGGCTATATAAAGTCCAAAGACAAAAAAGATGAATTAATACTAGTAAAAATAAACAATCGCATAGAACGTGTTAGATTAAATAGTGATATTGAAGGTTTAATAATTAAAAAAATATACAAAGACTCTGTAACTGTGTTTTTTAATAATGAGACTCGAAGTTATAAGAAACAATAATTTTTTTGTAATTGTAAATATTAAAAAGTAAATACAAAATTAGAAAGTTACGAATTAAATTAAGATAAAGCATATCAGGGTT
>JAAURU010000300.1 GCA_012032075.1 Flavobacterium sp. | reverse complement strand
TCAAACTTATAACAAATTATGAAACAAAAATTCCTTTTAGTTGCCATAATGGCAAATTACGAGTTTTTCTTTTGCACAAAAAGGAGACTCATTTTGGAGAACAACATCAAAAAAAGCTGATGCTGATGTAGTTCAAAACAAAACAATGATTCAAAACCCACAACTTTTTGAATTAGACATTCTAAAATTAAAACAGAAATTAACAAATGCTCCATCAAGAGCATTAAAATCAGTCCAATCTGATATTGTTTTGGCTTTTCCAAGTTTAAATGGAAAGTTAGAAAATTTTAGAATTATGGAACATTCTAACATGGATCCAGCTTTAGCTGCTAGATATCCAGAAATCAAATCTTATGTTGGTCAAGGTATTGAAAACCCTACAGCAACTATTTATTTTAGTATTTCACCATTAGGTTTACAAGCAATGACTCTTTATGCTGATAAGGCTGCTGAATTTATTGAACCATATACTACAGATAAAAGTTCTTACACTGTTTATAGAAAAGCCGATAGAAGAGCTGCTTTTTCTAAATTTGAATGTAGTGTAATTGATGAAGCAAATAAAAAAGCAAGCAATGAGCAAATATTACGTCCGAATGCCGATGATTCTAAATTAAGAACATTCCGATTAGCAATGTCTGTTACTGGTGAATATACTGCTTACCATGGAGGCACAAAAGCACTAGCATTGGCTGCAATTAACACTACCATGACTCGTGTTAACGGTATCTTTGAAAAAGACTTTAGTGCTCGAATGATATTGATTTCCAACACAGATGATATTATTTATACAAATGCATCTACTGATCCTTACACTACAAATTACAACAGTCAATTACAAAGCACCTTAACTTCTGTAATAGGAGAAGCTAATTATGATGTTGGTCACTTGTTGGTTAGAGCTGGCAATAATGGTAATGCAGGTTGTATTGGTTGTATTTGTAATTCTGGAAAAGGAAGCGGTTTTACATCTGGAACAGTTCCAGAAGGAGATACTTTCGATGTAGATTATGTAGCTCATGAAATAGGACATCAATTTGGCGCAAATCATACTTTCTCCTTTTCAAATGAAGGATTTGGTACAAACATGGAGCCTGGATCTGGATCTACAATTATGGGTTATGCTGGAATTACTCCACAAGACGTTCAGCCAAATTCTGATGCTTATTTTCATGCTGTGAGTATCCAACAAGTTACTAATAATATAAAAGCCAAAACATGTCCAACAGTTACAGATACTGGTAATTCAGTTCCAACTGTAGAGGCAGGTTTAAATTATACTATTCCAAAAAGCACACCGTTTATGTTAACTGGATCTGGTTCAGATGCAGATGGTGATGCTTTAACTTATGTTTGGGAACAGTTTGACAATGCTGCATCAAATGCAACAGGAGCAAGTTCAGCTGCCAGTGCAACAAGAACTTCTGGGCCAACATTTAGATCATACAACCCTAGTACTTCTCCTACTAGAGTTTTTCCAAGACTTCTAAGTATATTAGCAAACTCTTCCACAACAACAGGTTCAGAAATTGTCGTAGAAGCTTTACCTTCTGTTGCTAGAACAATGAATTTTAGACTAACCGTTAGAGATAACAAACCAGGTGGATCTGCTAATAATAGTGACGATATGGTAGTAACTGTAAACGGAACAGCAGGACCATTTACGATTTCGTCTCCTAACACAGCTGTTTCTTTTGCAGGAGGTTCTTCACAAACTATTACTTGGGATGTAGCAGGAACAACAGCAAATGGAGTAAATTGTGCAAATGTTGATATTTTACTTTCTACTGATGGAGGAAACAACTTCAACACTGTACTTTTAGCTGGCACTCCAAATGATGGCTCACAAAGTGTAGTTATACCAAATACACCTGGAAATCAAAATAGAATTATGGTAAAAGGTTCTAACCATATCTTTTTCGATGTTTCAAATACTAATTTTACTATTACAGCAGGAACAGGAGCTGATACAACTGCTCCTTCAACTCCTTCAAATTTAACAGCATCTGGAACAACTCAAACAACCACAAATTTATCTTGGACTGCTTCTACTGATAATATTGGTGTTACAGGTTACAACGTATTTCAAGGTAGTACTCAAATAGGAACTGCAACTGGAACAACTTTCGCAGCAACTGGTTTAACAGCCGCTACAACTTACAGTTTTACAGTAAGAGCTAGAGATGCTGCTGGAAATGAATCTGCTGCAAGTAATGCTGTAAGTGTTACAACTTTATCAGTAACAACAGGCCCTACTTATTGTGCAAGTCAAGGAAATAGTGTAGCAGATGAATATATAGGAAGAGTACAATTAAATACCATTAATAATACTTCTACTGGTAATAATGGTTATACTGATTTTACAAGTATTTCAACTAATTTAACTAAAGGAACTGCTTACACAATTACTGTTACTCCTACATGGACTGGAACTGTTTATAGTGAAGGTTATGCTGTATGGCTAGATTATAACAAAAACGGAAGTTTTGAAGATGCTGGTGAATTAGTATGGAGTAAAGCAACAAGTACGGCAACTCCAGCAACAGGAAGTTTTACAATTCCAGCTTCTGCTACAAATGGAGCAACAAGAATGAGAGTATCTATGAAATATAATGGTATTCCTACATCATGTGAAACTTTCTCTTATGGAGAAGTAGAAGATTACACAGTAAATATAGGAAACGCAACTGCTGACACAACTGCTCCTTCAGTTCCTACTTTATCAGCATCTGGAACTACTCAAACAAGTACTAATTTATCATGGACTGCTTCTACTGATAATGTAGGTGTAACTGGATATGATGTCTTTAGTGGTACAACTATTTTAGGAAGCACAACAACTGCAAGAACTTTTTCAATAACAGGATTAACAGCTGCTACAGCATACTCATTTTCTGTTAGAGCAAAAGATGCAGCTGGAAATATTTCTGCTTCTAGTAATGTTGTAAACGTAACTACATTAGCAAACACAGTTTCTTATTGTGGTTCACAAGGTAATAATACTAATGATGAAAGAATTGCTAGAGTGGCTTATGGAAGTATTAATAACGCTTCTTCTGGAACAGCTGGTTATGAAGACTTCTCAACTATTTCTACATCAGTAGGAAGAGGAACTTCTCAAACCATCACAATAACTCCATTATGGACAGGAACAGTTTATAGAGAAGCTTATGCGATTTGGATTGATTTCAATCAAGATGGTGATTTTATTGATGCTGGAGAACAAGTAGTGTCTATTGGAGCTACAACTGCTTCAAGTGTAAGTGGAACTATCTCAATTCCTTCAAGTGCAAACTTAGGAACAACAAGAATGAGAGTAACTATGAAGTACAATGCTTCTCCAACCTCATGTGAAACATTTACTTATGGACAAGTAGAAGATTATACTGTAAACATAACTTCTAGCGGTAGAGATGATGAAGGAAGTATCACTTCAATTAAAGAAATTAATATCTATCCTAATCCTGCAGTTTCAATACTTAATTTAACATCTGTATCAGAAAAAGCAACTTACAATGTTTATAGCCTAGTAGGTCAAATGGTATTACAAGGTAGAATTTCTAATAGTTCAATTGATGTTTCTGCTTTACCTTCTGGAAATTACTTAATTGAAATTTATGATGAAGAAAATATAACAAGAAAACAGTTTATTAAACAATAAGTTTTTAGATTAAAAAAATGTTTTTACTAAAAGACCTTCAAAATTTTTGAAGGTCTTTTTTTATTTTATGCCTTTCTAAACAACTATTCACTTAAAAATAATTATTTTTATGACTTTATTAAAAAAAAAGTCAAATAACATGAAAAAATTAGCTTTAATACTTATTAGCATGACAGGAATAGTAGCAACCGCTCAAGATTTAATGACGCCAGAATTATTATGGAAATTAGGCAGGATATCATCAATAGGCATTTCAAAAGATGGTAAAAATATATTATACAAAGTAAGCACTCCTTCTATTCAAGAAAATAAATCAAATACTGTTTTTTATAGCATTCCAATAACAGGTGGAAAACCAACTACTTTAAAAGAGTATGAAAACCTTATTGTTGATAAGAATAAATCCAAAGATAGTAATTGGACACTTTCACATAAAGAAGTAAAAATAAACAAAGTTCATGGAAAAGATTTTTATCCAGAACTAGAAAAAAGTGATGTTCAAATCTATAACGGATTAGATTATCGTCATTGGGACACATACAATGATGGTCATCATAATCATGTTGTGATTACCAATACTAAAGGAGAAGAAATTGACATTATGAAGGACGAACCATTTGACTGTCCGCAGAAACCTTTTGGTGGAGATGAAGATTATATTTGGTCACCCGATGGTTCAAAAGTAATCTATGTTTCCAAAAAGAAAGAAGGAACTGCTTATGCAACCAGCACAAATACCGATTTATATGAATTTGACCTAGCAACTAAAACCACAAAAAACCTAACCCGAAAAAATCTAGGTTATGACGTGGCTCCTCAATTTTCTCCAAATGGAGATTTATCTTGGCTACAAATGAAACGCGATGGTTATGAAGCCGATAAGAACGACATTATTGTACATCATAAAGGAATAGATATAAATTTAACTTCAAATTGGGATGGAACTGTAGATAATTTTACTTGGAGTAAAGATGGTAAAAAAAGTTTATTTTTTAGCTCCTGTAGGAGGAACGAAACAACTTTTTGAAGTAAATTTTCCTGGATTAACTAAAATTGCAGTTCGGGTACAACAAATTACTTTAGGTCAATTTGATGTAAACGACATAATTGGTTTTCATGAAGATAAAATTTTGGTTAC
>JAAURU010000011.1 GCA_012032075.1 Flavobacterium sp. | reverse complement strand
CCGCTAATGTTACTTCTGTATTAATATGTGTAGCATTTAAGGCTCCACAAGTATGACTTCTATACATTTTATTAAATTTTATGCAAAAGTAATAACAAATATTAATTTTATCGCTTAAATTTAGTAGATTTGAGTTTTATTTTAACCAATGTTATGTCTTATGAAAAAAATAATATTAATATTCTTGCTTGCGAATTGTGACAACCTACGCACAAAGTACGGGTGAATTAGTATCTTTTAAAGGAAAAATTGCTAACCGAAACACTGATTCTATAGCTATTGTTACTAATAATAAATTAGTAAAAAACAATAAAACTAAATAAAAGAGGACAGTTTGAAGAAAAATTTGAAATACCTGCAACTGGATTATTCCAATTGTTTGATGGTAAAGAATCTACACTACTGTTTTTGAAAAATGGTTATGACTTAGAATTGAACATGGACGCAAAAAAGTTTGACGAATCTATTGTGTATAAAGGAAATGGTGCAAACGAAAATAACTATTTAGCTAAAAAAGCATTAGAAGATGAATCTTTTGAAAAAGAATTAGATGGTTTTTTAACGGAAGAAGAATCAAGCTTTACATCTCTTTTGGAGAATCGAAAAAACAATGCCATAAACAATATAAAATCAGCAAATGTTGATGAAAGCTTAGCACAAATAATGACTGCAATGGCTCAACAAGAAGCAATGATGTTAACACAAATATACAAGCAAAGACAAGTTTCTAGTAAATTAAACGGGACACCAAGTCCTACTTTTTCTTATGAAAATCATAAAGGAGGCATGACAAAACTAGAAGATTTTAAAGGAAAATATGTATATATTGATGTTTGGGCAACTTGGTGTGCTCCATGTAGAGCTGAAATTCCTCATTTAAAAAAACTAGAGGAACAGTTTAAAGGAAAAAATATCGTTTTTTCTAAGTATCTCTATAGATAAAAAGCAAGATTATGACAAATGGAAAAAATTTGTTTCAGAAAAACAACTTGGAGGTATTCAGGTAATTGCTGATAATGATTGGAATTCAAAATTTGTAAAAGACTATGGTATAAATGGTATTCCTAGATTCATTTTAGTAGATCCTAATGGAAATATTATGTATTCTGATGCTGCAAGACCATCTTCATCAGGATTAACTTCAACTTTAACTGAAATATTAAATTAACTAAGTAGTTAAAACTTATTAATCATATTAAGACCAGTATTTTAAAATACTGGTTTTTTTTATATGTCATTTTCTAATGTTACTAAATTGTTAAGTAAAAGTTTGTTTTGTGTAAATTTTTTATTATATTTGTTATGTAATCATTAACCTATTAATACAAAAAGATATGAAAAATTTAATTTTAGCAGGAGTTTTATTGGTTTCAGGCTTAATGTCTGCTCAAGAAGTTAAACCAAAATTTGAAGTAGTTGACCAAATGGTTAAAGCAACATATTTTTATGATAATGGACAAGTAAAACAAGAAGGAACATATTTGAACGGAAAATTACATGGAAAATGGGTTTCTTATAATCAAGATGGTTCAAAACAAACTATGGGAGAATATGAAAATGGGAACAAGACTGGAAAATGGTTTTTTTGGAGTCAAACTGCTTTAAATGAAGTTGATTTTGCTAATAGTAAAATAGCAGAAGTTAAAAGATGGTCTAAAGAAGCTTTAGTAAAAAACTAAAAATCTTAACTCACTAACTAACCTCAAATAAAAAAGTCCCAAGAAATTGGGACTTTTTCAGTTTCATACTTAAAAAGTTAATGAAACATCTAACTAAAATTTAATTTAAGCCTAACCAAAAAGCTTAAAAGTTAAAACTAATTCCAGAATATAAACCTATAATAAAAGGTTTAAAGTTCCCAGAATCTTCATTAAAAGTATTGATTTGGTATTTAAACATAGGTTGGAAATTAGCATTGAATGATTTCCAAAATGAATATTTAAAACCCAAACCTACATTACTACTAAAATGTATATTATTCAAGTTATTAGCTTCTCCAATGACCATTTGAGACCCATTTGAAACTAATGCTATTTCGTTATTATTTAAAAATAAGGTACTCATGCCTCCTATAAAATTTATACCAAACTTTTTATCTAAAATTTTATAACTCAATTCTAATGGTACTTCAACATAGCCCATTTTTTGATTTAAGCTAGCAACATTTTCGGCTGCAAAATTTTCCACATCTGAAGATAATGATTCAACCGAAGAACTTCTTCTATTATTTAACACTAGATTTTCAGCATTTTCATTTCTTGAAACATTCATAGTTGTGGCATTAACTCTAGCTAATGAATTGGCATAGTAAACTTCATTTGTGTTGTAATTAATCGAAATAGCATTAACTCCAGAGCGAATACTTATTCTATTTGTAAGTGCATATTCTAGTCCTAAACCATAACTCAATGAAGTAGCATAACTTTTTTCATTTTCAGCAAATTGCTCATCTATTGGAGAACCTTGTGAGATTGAATTGAAATAAACGGGAGAAGCATTACTGCTAACTGCCCATTTACTTCTTTTCTCTTTTTCTTTTTCATCAGCATTCCTTCCCTCTTCCTTTTCTTTTAGCAATTGTTCTAAAGCATTTACTTCGGCTTCAACCTGAGTAATCACATTAGCACTATCTTTAATTGAACCTTTTACTAAATCTTTAGTTATAGGCTTGTTATATTTATCTGTTTCTGTTATTGTGTTTTGTTCTTTTATATCTTTTGTAATTACATTTTGAACAATCTCTAATTTTTCTACACTGTTAGCATTTACTTTTTCATTTATCTTGTTTTCTGTAATACTATTATTTTCAACTATAGTAGTTTTGTTTATATTATTATTTTCAGCTATAACAGTTTCTTTAGTAGTTTTATTAGCTATTTCTACTTTGGAAACATCCAAATTATTTGAAATAGTAACATTTGTATTTAAAACAATAGTTTCTTTCCCAATAGTATCTTCGTTAGTTGCATTGATACCTTTATTTATATTACTATTTTGAACTTTATTATTTTCAACAACTATTGCGTTATTAGTATTATTTGTAATACTTGTTTCTTCTTTACTTGTTTTTTTACTGATAATGCTATTCTGTTTTGGACTAACCAAATTTTTAAAATTAGAATTTACAACTACTTCTGACTGATTTGACTTCTTAATTATGTCATTATTAATTATGTTACCTTTTTTATTTGACTTATCACTTTTAATTCCCTTAGCACTAGCATTAACGACTACATCATCAGTTTTTATATTTTTGTTTAGTGTATTTGAGCTTTCAGTTAAAATATCTTCATTATTTACATCGCTGGTTTCAACAACCACTTCCTTAGATTTTGTATTTTGAAAGTTGTCTTTACTATCTTCTTTTGTTGTGTTTAATTTATTTTCATCAATAACTACAGGATTAGTATTTATCTTACTATTTTCATCTTGTTGAAAATATTGATATAAAAACATTCCTATAATTAAAGAAGCTGCAATTCCTGATGCTTTAAACCAAAACGGTATAACTCTTCTTTTTTTCTTTTTTTCTTGTAATCTAGAAGCAATATTGTTCCAAGTAGCTTCTGGTGGAGTAGCTTCAAAGTCTTTAAACTTTTCTTGGAACAATCGTTCTATATTTTTATTCTCTTTCATTTTATCTTTGGAACTGAAACGCTTGTATTGGCTTCAATTTTATTTTTTAATATGTTTTTAGCTCTAGCTAAATTTGACTTAGATGTTCCAATATTTATGTCTAACATTTCAGCTATTTCTTTGTGCGAATAACCATCCATAACATATAAATTAAATACTAATCGATATCTATCTGGCAACTCTTGTATAATTTTTGTTAGGAATTCTAATGAAACATTTTCCTCTTCAATTTCAACATCTGAAACATCGGGTAAATTTTCTGAAACGATTTCAAAAACTCCTTTATTTCTATATTGTTGAAGTGTATTATTAATTACCACTCTTTTAGCCCAACCTTCAAAAGAACCTTTAAATTGAAACTGATGAATTTTATCAAATAACAACAAAAACCCGTCTTGTAAGTTGTCTTGTGCCTCTTCATAGTTTCTTGAATACTTAAGACAAACTGCAAATAACTTCGGACTCAATTGTCTGTATATTTGCTCATAAGCCTTAGTATTTCCTTTTTTACATTCATCTATGAGAGCGTCTAATATCAAAATCTATCACCTATTTATCAAATAACAGGAACTTCTTTTTCTTCAAAAACACTTTCTCCATTTACATCTTTTCCTTTATAAAATTTAAAAATATAACTTCCATTATTAGTTACATAAAAATCAAACGATTCTTCTACTAATTGACTATTAATTGGTTGGCAATCCTCTCTTTCATAAACTACATTTTGAATGGCAACCGTTCTAACATTAAGATGCTTGTCATAATAGATTCCATTTCTTGCATGACAAGAAGAAGGTCTATAATACTTTAGTTTTATTGTATAGGTTTGATCTATAGTGAAAGAATCTGGAACTTCAAATTCTTCAACTGCTAATAATTCAAATGATACTTCTCTCCTTCATCAACACTACATGAATTTAATACTAAAAACAAACTCCAGATAAAAAATTATTTTTCATTATTTAAATAATATTATTTATAATAAAACTTACGTTTTTTATGCACTTTAATCTTTAGATGCAAAACTTTATAAAGGGTTGCGTATAAAAATAAAAAATCACGAAATATTCGTGATTTTTTATTTTTAAGCGTTATTTGCTTTTATGGTGTCTTTAATTTTTATTTCTAGTTCGTCCATTAATTCTGGATTGTCTTTTATTAAAGCTTTTACAGAATCTCTACCTTGTCCTAATTTTGTATCACCATAACTAAACCAAGAACCACTTTTCTTAACAATTTCAAATTCTACAGCAAAATCTAGTACTTCACCTACTTTTGAAACACCTTCACCATACATAATGTCAAATTCGGCAGTTTTAAAAGGAGGAGCAACTTTATTTTTAACGATTTTTACTTTAGTACGATTTCCAATTACATTTTCCCCTTCTTTAATTTGAGAAGAACGTCTAATATCTACACGTACAGAAGCATAAAACTTTAAGGCATTTCCACCTGTTGTTGTTTCTGGACTACCAAACATTACTCCTATTTTATCACGCAACTGATTAATAAAAAATACAGTACAATTTGTTTTATGAATAGTTCCAGTTAATTTTCTTAAAGCTTGCGACATTAAACGAGCATGTAATCCCATTTTTGAATCGCCCATATCTCCTTCAATCTCACTTTTTGGAGTTAAAGCAGCAACCGAGTCAATTACAACAATATCAACTGCTCCAGAACGAATTAGACTTTCTGCAATTTCAAGTGCTTGTTCACCGTTATCAGGTTGGGAAATAATTAAATTATCAATATCAATTCCTAATTTCTCTGCATAAAAACGGTCAAAAGCATGTTCAGCATCTATAAAAGCAGCAATTCCACCTGCTTTTTGAGCTTCTGCAATAGCATGTAAGGTTAAAGTAGTTTTACCAGACGATTCTGGCCCATATATTTCAACTATTCTTCCTTTTGGGTAACCTCCTACTCCTAATGCTAAATCAAGTCCTAATGAACCTGAAGAAATGGTTTCCACTTCTTCAACAGCAGCATCGCCCATTTTCATTACTGTTCCTTTTCCGTAAGTTTTATCTAATTTGTCAAGTGTTAATTGTAAGGCTTTTAATTTTGCATCTTTATCTGTGCTCATAATTTTTATTTTTCGTAAAAATACCCTTTTTTTCTATTTTCTCCATGAAATTTTATTAACAATAGAAAAGCGAAAAATTAAAAAGTTTGAGGTAATCTATTAACTATATCTATCTACAAAATATAAGTAAAACTATTATTTGAATTTTTAGTAGCTTTTATGAAATTGAAAATCTGTTTAACAATTGAAATTCATTACTTAAAATGTCTTTTTAACCTAAAATATATTCCATTATATACTCAAAGTTGCAAAGCTAGTTTTGAGGAAAAAAAATTTCTGTTCTTCTTTGTCTTTTTATATGATTTTCGTTCATTAAAAGTCTTAGACATAATCATCTTAAAATACAAAAATCCATATTTTTTTATGTATAAAAAATGATATTTCATTATTTAATTAATAAATATTTTTTTAATTCATAAATTTTATATATTTGTTAACAATTGTGTAATCGATTGCGTTTTTATTTTATAGACAAACAAAAAAAACTAGTTTAAATGACAAAAAAAAAAAATTAAAATCAACTAATCATTGGTTTACGCTAGTATTTCTAGTCGTAACTACCATCTTGAATGCTCAAGACATTAAAGTTACAGGAAAAGTAATTTCAATTGATGATAAATTGCCTCTTGCAGGTGCAAACATTATCGTTAAAGGTTCTAAAAAGGTACTTCAACAAACTTTGACGGAGTTTTTAGTTTACAAGCAGATGCTAATGCTGTATTAGAGGTGAGTTACATTGGATTTAATCCCATTGAAGTAGCTGTAGCTAACCAATCTAATCTAGAAATTGCATTATCTCCAGAAAGCCAGTAAGCTTGAAGAAGTGGTTGTAGTAGGTTATGGCACAAGAAAGAAAAGTGATATTACAGGTTCTGTTGCATCTGTAAAATCAGAGGAACTAACAGCCTACCCTGTTTTAAGTGGTGAGCAAGCCTTACAAGGTAGAGCCGCAGGTGTAGCTGTTCAATCTAATAATGGTGGAGAACCTGGTGCTCCTATAAAAATAAGGGTAAGAGGAGGAACTTCAATTAATGCAAGTGGAGATGCATTAATTGTTGTAGATGGATTTGTAGGTGCTTCAATGCCAGCTCCAGAAGACATTGCTTCTATTGATATATTAAAAGATGCATCAGCAACCGCTATCTATGGTTCTAGAGGCTCAAATGGAGTTATAGTTGTTACCACAAAAAAAGGTAAAGCTGGTAAAATTTCAGTAGAGTTTAGTAATTCTACTTCAACTCAAGAGGTTAACAATACTTTAGATTTGTTAAATGCAGATCAATTTTATGACTATTATAGAAAAATTGCACCTACTTATACAAGAGGTTCAGAAAACACAGATTGGCAAGGACTAATTTTTAGACCAGGATTATTATCTAATTCTCAAATTTCCTTTTCTGGAGGTTCAGATGCTGTTAAATACTATGTATCTGGAAATTATTTTAATCAGCAAGGAGTTGTAATTAATTCAGATGTGGAAAGATATACAATTTTAACTAATATAGATGCTGAAATTACAAGTAAATTAAAAATTGGATTAAAATCTTTTTACAAGTAGATTAAACAACAATGGAATTATTAGTCAAACAGTCACTGGAGGAACAGGTCAGGCTGGTGCTGTATCATCTGCTTATCGTTTTGTTCCAGATTTAGGTATTTACAATGCTACAGGTGGTGGCTTTACTTTAAACCCTATTGGAGATCAAATAGATAATCCTTTTGCAATTGCTAATGAAAATATTAACAACACCACTACTTTTATAAACAGAAGCAATTTTTATGCCTCTTATGAATTATTAAGTGGATTAGTTTTTAAAACAACTTTTGGACTAAGCTCTGAGACTACAAAATATGGAAGATATCAACCTTCAACAGTTATATTAGGATCATCTGTTGGTGGTATTGCTACCGTACTTAATTCTAATGCAAATTCTTTATTATCTGAAAATTATTTAACTTATACAAAAGAAATAGGACAAGGAAAATTAACAGCTTTAGCAGGATATTCCTACCAAAAAATAGATTTGAATCCTATACTGCTGCCGCATCTGGTTTTATATCTGATTCTTTCTCTTACTTCAACTTACAAGCTGGAGCTGTTCCTATTAAGCCAATTTCTGTATTTTCCGAAACTGAACTTATTTCAACCTTTGGAAGATTAAATTATGATTATAATGATAGATATCTTATTACTGTAACAGGCAGAAGAGATGGTTCTTCAGCCTTTAGTAAAAATAACAAATATGCTTTTTTCCCTTCTGGAGCTCTAGGATGGAATATTAGTAAAGAATCTTTTTTAGAAAACAATAAATATCTATCTAATTTAAAAATACGTTATAGTTATGGATTAACAGGAAATCCTGGTATAGATCCTTACGAAACACTAGCTAAATATACAAGTATTTATTCAAATGTAGGAGATGTAAGTGTAAATGCTGTGGTATATTCTGATTTTGCCAATGACGATTTAAAATGGGAAACCACTTACCAATCAAATTTAGGGATTGATTTAGGATTATTTAATGGAAGAGTAAACATTACAGCAGATTATTATAAAACAATAACAAAAGATTTATTGTTTTCTACACCTATTCCATCCTATAGTGGTACAACTTCTACTACTCAGCTAAGTAATATTGGAGAACTAGAGAATAAAGGAATTGAATTGACCTTAAACACAAAAAATATTAATAAAGATTCCTTTAAATGGAGTACCGATTTTAATATAGCATTTAATAAAAATAAGATCTTAAAATTACCTAATAATAATTCAGATTTATTATATAGTACCTTACCAGGAAGTTTTGGCACTAATATAAACACTCAAATTTTAAGAGTGGGTGAGCCTGTTGGATTATTTTATGGTTATATATATGATGGTGTTATTCAAGAACAAAGAAATTTAACCTCCGCTACTGGTTTTGAACAACAACCAGGTGGTCAACTAATTAGAGATGTTAATGGAGATAATCGATTAGACCCAAAAGATTTAACAATTATAGGTAATCCAAATCCCGATTATATATTTGGGTTTACCAATGATTTTAAATATAAAAATTTTGATTTGAATATCTTTTTCCAAGGTGCTGTGGGTGGAGAAATTCTAAATTATACCTTATTAGAATTAGCTTCTGGTTTTTCAAATGCAACTACTGATGTTTTAAATGCATGGACTCCAACTAATACAAATACAGATGTTCCTATAGTTGCTCAACGCTCTAGAGGACTTGTAACTTCTAGGTTTGTTTATGATGCCAGTTATGTGCGTTTTAAAAACCTATCATTCGGTTATACTTTGCCTCAAAATTTTACTTCAAAAATAGGTATTGAAAAAATACGCTTTTATGTAAGTGGGCAAAATTTGCTAACTTTCACTAAATATCCAGGGTCAGATCCAGAAGTAAATTATAGAAATAACAGTAATGCAAATAGTAATAGAAACTTAGGATTAGATTATGGTAGTTATCCTAATATAAAAACATATACGTTAGGTTTAAATGTTAAATTTTAATTACAAAAAATCATGAAAAAATAGTTATTATTGCTATCTCTCTTATTTTTATATTAGGTTGTAGCAAATTAGAAGAAAACCCTGAAGGTCTAATTACACCAGACACTTTTATCACAAACAAAAAAGAACTTCAAGCTGTTGTAAGTGGAAGTTATGGTTTAATGACATCTGAAAGATACTGGGGTAGAGCATTAACCGTTGGGCTATTATTACGAGATGATATGTGTACCATAGGAGATCAAACCACTCAAGTTGCAAGAAAAGAATTTGATACCTTTACCGCAACAGATACAAATGGATTAGTGGCTGGTTTTTGGCCGCAATCTTATGCAATTATTGGAACAGCAAATCGAGCAATTGAAGGAGCAAAAAATTTAACTAATGAAGATCCTACTGAAGTTAATAAAATTTTAGCAGAAGCTTATTTTTTTAGAGCATTTACTTATTATAATTTAGTGCGTTTGTTTGGTGATATTCCTTATATTGACTTTGTCGTTAATAATGTAAGTGAAGTAAATAGAATTTTTAAAACTAAGGAAGCAGATGTTTATGAAAAAATTATTGCCGATTTAAAGTTTGCTAAAATGCATTTACCAGATAGAACATCAGTAAATGCAAAACCTTCGAAAGCAACTGCTAGTGCCTATTTAGCCTCTGTGTATTTAACCATTAAAAATTATCAAATGGCTTATAATGAAGCCAAATATGTTATTGACAATGAAGGTACTTTTGATCTTAATTTAGAAAGTGATTTCCAAAATTTATTCAAATCTGACAGAGCTTTAAGTTTAAAAGAACCATTATTCACAATCGATTTCAACAATTTAAATGTGGGAGCAGATGCAGGACAAGGAAACGATTATCTTGGATTTTTAACCGCTATAATTGGAGATAACACATACGTCCCTGCGGGAGGATTTTCTGTTGCTGTTCCTAGCAATAAAGTGTTTAACACATGGAATCAAAGAGATTATAGAAGAGCGGTAAGTTTTGACACAGTATATAGAGCACCTTCAGCAACAGCTGCACCAGTATCTATTTTAACTGGACCACTTCCAAATCCTCGTGCTGTTAATCGTGCTCATATAGCAAAATATTCTCGTTTTGCAGGAAGAACAGGAGCTAATTTAAGAACCTCTAGTAATAATTATGCAACTATGCGATATGCAGAAGTATTATTAATTGCTGCCGAAGCTTTAAATGAAATTACACCAGGAACATCTGAAGCAGATGGATATATAAACAGAGTGCGTGCGAGAGCGAGAAACAAAGCTGGTGTTATTATAAATTACCCTTCAAATATTACTGCTGGATTAAGTCAAACTGATTTTAGAAATGCCGTTATTGAAGAAAGACGATTAGAGTTGGCTTTCGAATTTGTGAGATGGTTTGATATTAAAAGGTTAAATATAGGAGTTCAAGTATTTGGGCCTAATGGATTAGAAACTCAAAACTTTGATCCTACAAAACACTATCTTTTACCATTTCCAGGAACTGAAATCGCTATTAATCCAAATTTAGCACCTAACAATCCTTTCTAGCTAAAGAGAATAAATCATATTTAAAAATAACTATTGGGTTTGTATTGTCATCAAAACATACAAACCCAATTCGTTATTTTTATATAGAATATATTGTATAATTCATCACAAATTAATTGCTTATTTTCACAAAACCTTCTTCTTTGAAGTATTGGTTGAATTGTGATGGTGTGATGTTATTATGGGTTGAAGTGATGGTTGTGTTTGTTTTACTTTTCAAGAACTACCTTTTCAGAGTAAAATGCCCTTTTATTACCTTTCCATTTTCTAATGTAACAGAATACCAATAATCAGTAGATGGCATTTCCTGTCCATTAAATAATCCATCCCAACCTTGACCAAATGCACTTATTTCCTTTAAAAGCTTTCCATATCGATCAAAAATAGAAATAGTACTAATTCCATTGGATTGATTATTAACGCCTTGAATATTCCAAGTATCGTTAAATCCATCACCATTTGGAGTAAAGAATTTTGGAATTCCCAAAATACTAATTTCCTCAGTAGTAATCCCACAACCATAAATATCATTCACATAAACAGTATAAATTCCTGCTTCTAAATTGGTAAATACGTTTGAGGTTTGATAAGTACTATTATCTAAACTATATTCATAAGTACCTCCACCATCAACTGAAATCACAATAGAATTGTTATCAGAAAAGTCAGTAATCTCAACTTCTGTAATGGTTGCTACATCAGAAGCTGTAACGGTAATAGTTCTCATCTTAGAACAGTTGTTTGTATTTGTTACTGTTACAGTATAAACACCTTCTGTATTTACAGTTAGATCATAATTCGTTTCGTTTACTAATAAAACACCATTTAAATACCATTGATAAGTATAATTATTAAGTGTAGTTGAATCAAGTAAACCAGCATCAATATCAAGCGTAAAAGTAGTATTATCGCTACACACTAATCCATCACCTTGCAATTCAATTTCTGGAACAGGAAGCACTACAAAAGGAATCGTTATTGTAGCTGTACAAGTTGTATTGATTGGATTAATTACTTCAACCAAAATATTTTGTGTACTAGAAACAAAAGGATTTGGCAAAGGACTTGATAAAGCATTTCCATTGGGATCATAATACATAACCTGCATTCCCGTTTGAGTACCTAGAATAGTACTTTGAAAACTAGAAGTATCAAAAGCATACAAACCATTTTGTAAACTAGGATTTACTTCATCATCACAAACCGTTGTTAAATTTGCTGGTATTGCAAAAGCTTCTGGTAAATCATCAACTGTAAAAGTAACCGTTGTTTCATAATAACAAGCCGTATTTGTATTGTTACTAACTCTAACAGTCAAAACTTGTGAAGAAGTAACAAAAGGATTCGTCATTGCTATTGGGTTACCTGTAATATCAAAATAACTAACTGTAACATTAATTAGTCCATTCAATAAATCACTTTGTAAAGTAGTAGTGTCAAAAGCATACAAACCATCTTGGTCGTCATCACAATGATTATAACTTTGAGATTGTACTATTGGAACACGTTCTACATGCAATGTAATATGATGTCCTAGACCTAAACATTCATTGTTTAACCGACTATCGACTCTAACATAAATGTTTTGCGCGTTTGGATAACCAATATTCGTATAATTAGAAATATCCGCAATTGCATTTTGTTCGGCTAAAGCATCTGCTAGGTTTCTGTAATAAGTAATATCCAATAATTGACCACTTGGGTATTGTGCTACAATTTGTGCATTGGCACTACTAAAATCAAAAGTTGCAATGCCATCTGTAGTAGAACCTGAAGCATCATCATCACATACTGTAAACGTTTCTTGTATAGTGTTTGAAATTTGGGTAGTAGAAATGATTAAATTTAAGGTAGCAATACTAGCACAACCATAACTATTTGTTATGCGAACAAATAGTTGATCAATACTTACCGTTTGATTTGTATAGGCAATTGGATTTGAAATAGGATTTGTGTTATTTTCAGCTTCTACAAGTGTTTCATAATAAGTAAAAACTAGTCCTGTTGGGTCATTGACTAATAATGAATTTGCTTCTGTTAAATTAAAAGCACTAAATCCATCATTATCGTCATCGCATTGTTTTAAGGAAACTGTATTTTGAAGCAATATTGGCTTTGGTAAAATGGCTATATTTCTAGTATTGGTTCCTACACCTAAAGGAGTAGTAACTTGAACAGAAACTGTATAATCTCCAGCAATAGAATATGTATGAGAAGGAGAAATTGCATTAGAGGTAGTACCATCTCCAAAATTCCAACTAGTACTTAAAACTGGCTGACTACTATTAAATTGAAATTGGATATTTTCACCAGTACAACTGTTATCAAATTGTATAGCTGGTGTGAAGAAAAAGGAGGAGACAAACGGTGGTAAGCCTAGTTCGCAATCTCTACCTAAAAGATTAACCGCATTTATTTGTGGATTACAAGAAACCCCAATTTCGTTAGGATCATTAATCACACCTAAAAAAGGCTCATAAAATTCACCAAAATATAATTTATTATTTGGTCCTAATTGTAACGCAGTTGCTATGTAGGTACTACTTGAATAAATTGTTGTTTCAGTTGAGGGTATGTTATTAGAATTTAAGTCATATTGATTAATTACTGGATATGGGTTATAAGTAATTATTGAAAGGTATAATATATTACTATTCGGGGAAAATTCTGCTCCATAAACAAAACCATTAATAGGAACATGTAAAACTAAAGGGTTTGAAAGTATTCCTGTATTTATATCAAAATCAAATAATTCAGCATTAATGGAAGAATTACAAATTACAAGTTTATTTCCATTTGGAGAGATTTTCATATATCCCCATGTATTATCTGTAACTCCATTTACAACTTCTCCTATATTAGTGATAACTGGTGCATTACTTAATCCTGTACTACTCAATAAATGACTGTAAAAAGTACTATTTTCCCACCCATGAGTTACTATCCAATAATCAAGATTGTTTGCATGTCTTACAATAGCTAATTTTTCGCAAGTAGGACTATAAATCAATACATTTTTAGAACTAGTAACAGCACCATTACCTCCATCTAAAGACATATCTACGATAGAATACCTGAAACCATTAGTCTCTGCATATGCATCTAAGGTAAAAACATAAAACAGAGTATTCGAACCTGGCATAGGTACTATTGTAGCTGATTGTGTACTCGAAGAATCTCCTAATAGACCTGTTCCATTTGGCATAATACCGTGATTTCTATTCCATACCGTGATACCATCAGTATAAAGCAATAAGTTGCCATTTGCGTCTGCTAATGTAGCACAACCTTCAGCAGTACTTAATTGACCATCAGTAAGAGTGGTGATTGTTCCATTGCTTTCAAATTTTATCCCTGCATTTTGTCCAAAATACCATACACTCGCTTCTTGCTGAGAAAAAGCTAGTGATTGAATAAGTAAAATATATATAAGAAAAAAGAAATTACTTGTTTTCATTCTTTTAGTTTTTGCAATAGATATATTAAGATTATTGTTTTTAAACCTTTGTTATTCATCTTCTTTTTTTCTTACTTCTTGCTTCAAAATCTCCTATATATGTATTTATCAATACTACTTCATCATCAGTAATTAATCCTTCTTGTTGGTAAGAAACTAAAACATCTATGACAAAATCATACTCTACATCATCTTTTATCTTTTTACGTTTTAGTTTTTGCTAGCTTATTCTCTCTACTAAAAGGTAAATTATTTTCTTTTGTTTTTTTCCAAAATTCTTCAACATTCTCACCTGTTGACTCTTGAAAATAAGTAAATATAGCAATATAATCATGCTTTAGACTTGATAAGTTTTGAAAACTAGGTTGAGCATTTTCAATTAAGTTTCGGCATTTAATATAAAAATCAATCCCTTTTTTCTTTGTTTCTTCATTATTCCAATTTTTTGTCGGATAATTTTAATTGATTAATTGCTATCTCTGTTGCTTTACAAATAGCATTTGCTAATTCAGTATAATTTTCTTTTTTTGACATATCTATCTGCTTAAAAATCATTAATTATCATGTAAAAAAATACATTTTTAATTAACCAGCATACTTTTCTAAAAATTCAACAATGTCATTTTTAAATTTTTCTTTATTAAAGTCTTTAACTTTCTTAGGTAAAGCATCTAGGTTAGATAATGAATCAACAAATAGTTGAGATAGTATTTTTTTACCATCATCATCAGATCTATTTACAAATTCGTTATATGACTCTTTGTTTAATCTTATTGAATAATTAAAATATTTTTTTAATTCAATCTGCTCTCCTGTATGCTGATTTGTAATTGTTTTATAATCAACATACAAAGGTTTGTATATCTTAAAAAGATGTTCAAAGCCCACAGGTATATTGACACAAGTCAACCCAATTAAAATTTCATCAATACTAGATCCATAATTTTTAACTATAAAATAATCCTCTAGAGACTTAGAAAACGAATTAATCAAACCAACTTTGTTGTTAGCTTCTTCATCGATTGTTAAACTGATTTTAAATTTCATATAAACATAGTTTTTATCTAAATATTTTATTCCCAGGTGGTAAATGACCATTTTGGTAATAATAGTTATATATCATTAATTTCTCGGCAATCAATATTTGCTTTTGTGTACCATAAAATTGTTGTACTTCGGTAACACCGGCCGTTCCTATACCAGCTTTATAAGCATCCGAATACCTACTCCCTGAAGTTGTTTGTCCATATTTCCAAACATCACCAGCGTTTAAATACATTGCGCCTGTTGGAGTGCTAGAACCTCTAGACATAATTGGATAATAACCCGAAGAATTTGCAATTAAGGCATATTGATATCCTGGTGGTCCATCAAGCGCTCTATCTAAAATCGTTTTAATTTCTAAATCACGTTTTAATGTTATCACTGAGTTTTCAATATATTCATAAGCACCAACGGCACTACCAACAATTGCAGGAATATTTTGAATAGTCCAGTAAGCCGCTGCACCTCCCCATACAACTGGAATTAATACGTCATCAACAAATCCAATACCAGTAACATTATCTGCGAGTAACGCACCTGTACCCACAAGTGCATATCCCCAAGCTTCTTGATTATAGGGTACTTGTACATATTTATGAGCTTCAATATTATTAGTATTAAATGCTGAAAAATTAGGTTGCTCAACTCCAGTAATACTAGATTGACTACCATAATTCTCAATATAATTGTTTGAATAATTAGTTGCTGCAACTGAAACTCCAAACGAAGTTCCACTTAAAGCTGCATTAGTCCAAGATTCTGAACTCCATTGTAATGGATTTAACTCACCTCCACTAGATCTAACACCGCTAGCATAGGAGCTAAATATCGTACCTACTATCCATTCCCATAACTCACCACTAGTATCAACATACTTTGTTGGATTGTTCATCACATAAGCATATCGATTAAGATTTTGCGAATTAAAAGGATCTTGAATATTATTGTCAGGTTGAAAAAAACGATGCAATTTGTCATCATAAATTCTTCCATTCATGTTAATAATATTAACACCTAACAAATGTTCGTGACCTGTATAACCTCTATCTAAAAACATTCCTGTACTTACAGTAGGAACTGTAGTAACACCACTACTATTTGCATATGCTATCAAAGAACCCCAAACATCAAAAAGTCTTTTTTCTAATGTAATGCCATTGCCATTTGTTATGCTTAAAATTGTGCCTTGGTAATCTCGATGCAAATACAAATATTCTTTAAATTGACCATTACTTCTTAATACCACTGGAGCAGTGTAACCATCTCCACCAATGTAAGTAATAAACTCAACTGTATTATTAGTAAGGTTTCGCTTTATCTCCATAAAACCATCAGAAGAATAAAACTTACGATAGGGTCTGTCTTGTTTTAAAGGCTGTAAACCTCCATAATACATGGTTGTTCTTCCATTAAAAGCATTGTATTCAAAATCAATATTTTCAATATTGAATTCTTTAATAGTGTTAGGACTTTTAAATAAATTATACGTTATATTTTGCTCCCTTGAATTATAATAATCAAATGTTGCAGATGGAATTGCAGTAGTAACCGTTGAAACCTGATAAGGTTTCCCAGAAATCGTATAAGCGTAATTTCCTACTTTATTAGAGGAAATAGTTCCATTATCATTATAAGCTTGAGTTTGAGTACCACTAGCGTCTTTCCATGTTTTTAAACGATCTAGAAGGTCATAACTTAAATCCTCAGACCAACCAAACATTGAATTAGTTCGCTTTTTTAAATTACCATATATAGGGTCAAATTCATTAGTCAATGTCATTATATTGCTATTAAGCCTATCGTGCTTAATTTGAATAGGATATCCATAATCATCATATATATTAGAAATATCTGTTCCATTTCCTAATTTTGCACTAATAATCTCCCCGTTTGGAGTGGTACTATTAGCTTCCCAAAGCACTGTACCAGCAGTTCCATAAAAAGGCATGTCATGAATTTTCCATTTACTACCATTTTTGTAACTATTTTTAATCCATTTTTCAGATTTTTTTCCATCTGACATATTGGTTGCTGAATATTGTTCGTTCTCTTTTCTTCCAAAACCATCATATTCAAAAATGCGCTCGTATTTTGCTTGTAAACCAATTTCTTTTTGCGAAACCAACCTTCTATAACTGTCATAAGCATATTGATAATTGATACTATTTGCATTTGTATAGTCATTAAAACTTTGACTGTCTAATAATTTTGTAGAAGGATTATAATTATAATTAGTCTTAGCCGTTAATATATAGTTTTCCTTTATTCTTTTTTCTAAAACTTGACCATAGTCATTTAAATCATATTCTGTAATACCTTTTCCTACTACTTCTTCTGTTTTTAATTCTCCAAAATTATTATAAGTATAATTATAAGTTCCTGCAGATGGATCAATTAAAGATTTTTTTCTGCCGTAAGCATCTTGTAAAATCGTAGTTGTCGCACCACTAGATTGTGTAGTTTTTAGACTACCATTTGCATAATAACTATAATTAATTTGTACACCTGAAGATTCTTCTATTTTAAGTACCTGATCCAAAGCATTTTTAGTACTTACTTTACTTTTTTGCCCATCATTTTCTGTTGTTATTAAGCCTGTATAATTATATGTAGTAACTTTTCCTGCATTAGAATAACTCTTTAAATGATTTGTTTGTTTTAACCTCCCGTAAATATCATATTGCATTTCATCCCAAACTTTATAGGACTCATTAGAAAAATAAGGTTGTGTTATAATAACGGGTTGGTCATTGATATTATATTTTGTAGATTTAACTGACCATTTACCATCAATTAACTTAACTCCTTCATGTATTTTTCTACCTAATTTGTCGAAAATAATTTTTTCACTACTACCATCTTGTCTAGTTACAGTTTGCAATACTCCTGAATTAATATTTGAGTAACTATAGCTTTCAATATTACCTAAATAGTCTATTGTATTTGTTAATTTTTCCCACTTATCATAATTATAGGTGGTAAGTAAAGTGGCACCAGCATTTGAAGCTAATTTTTCAGTTAACAAAGAACCAGTACTCATATTGTAAGTATATTCTGTAACTAAATTATCTATTCCAATTTTTTTTGTTAGAAAACGATGTGTTGCAGTATCATACTCAAACTTTGAAATTCTATCTGCTAAGCCAGGGGCAGAAATTTTATTTTGAATAACATTACCATAGTTGTCATACTCATTACTTTCTGTTATATACTCACTTGTCAAACCTGAATTAGTGACTCTTTTTTTAATTTCCTTTACTAGGTTAACTTTGTTAGGATCATAGGAGTATATTTCCTCTCCAGTTGAAACATCCATACTAGGAAAAATAGTTGTAGTGGTTGTTTTCTTATTTATTCTATCAATTATATAGGGAGCTACAATTGGAGTATCATATTCTATTGTATTTACAACTGTTTGCTCAGTTATTGTTCCTTTTTTTGTAATTATTGTAGATTGAATTGGATTTTTATTAGCATTGTAGATAACATCTGTAATAGTATTTACAGAAGTCAATACATTGTAGTTATGTTCTTTTGTTTGAAAAAGTTTAAAAACTTTATTTGGCAGTAATGGATTAGTGTAAGCAGTATCTTGATTATTATAAGTAATTAAACTTCTACTAATAAATGGACTTACATTATTATATAAAATAGTAGGCTCGGCTAAACCCGTTAATGAGAATGATTCAACAGGAGCTCCTCTTTTACTAAAATCAAATTTCCTACAGTTCGAAATTATTTCTGATGAATTTATAAACCAATCGGTTTGTAAGGTAGATTGAAAACCATTTACACCTCTACCAGACAAATCAAAAACTGCTCCATAATATTTAAATAATTTTCTCTTTGTAAAACCATTAAAAGTTTCTCTTATTTCTGAAACCACTTTGTTTTCTTTACCCTCAAGCAAATTATAATATGGATAATCTTCAAATGAATTACTTTTTGTGTAAGTGCCATTTCCACTTTGCAGTGAATTATAAAATATTGCGTATTGAAATCCATTCCCTTGGTCAATTGTACTTATTAAATTTTGATCATTCAAATGTTTATTAAAATTAATGTAAGTAATTCCATCTAGTCCTAGTACAGCAAGTTCATTATTTACAATGTTAGAACTCTTTTTTCTTACAAATAATGGAAGCATTAATTGATGAAATCTATTATCATCAGTTGTGTTAGTGTCTGCACCTCCAAATTGTCTTTTAAATATTTGACTATAATTAATATTTTCCCATTGCCTAGAAAAATTTGTTTTACGATATAAGTTAATTGTTATTCCATAATTATAGCGATATCCATTATAGGTTACTGCTTGATATACTGGTTGCCCATTACTTGTAGTGCCAACTTGAACTTGTGGGTAGGAAGTATAACTTTCAGACTCTAAAACCGGATTCATTCTAAGAATATCTATTTTTCCATCTCCATCAATGTCCGTTGTGAAATAGGAATCTGTATATGGTGAAGCTGGTTTTATAAGTGGAGGGCAAGAACTCTTCTTTAAAACATTGGTTTAATGAGCCATTAGCAACTAATATTTTTCCATCTGTTGGTAAAAAAACGTCACATTTACCATCTCCATTAAAATCACTTAAAATAATTTTATATTTAACAGAACCCGGTATGTAATTTGTTCTATAAAATTTGTCTTCAATATTTGAAGGCAATATATAATTAAATGAATTAACTAAAGTAAATGAGTTATTTATTAGTGAATAAATTTCAATTTTATTGTAAGGCGCACCTTTAAATAAAAACAAATCTGTTTTTCCATCTCCATCATAATCTCCCTCTTTGATTAAAGAATTTCCTGTAATGGTTAAGTTGCCATTATAATTGTTAGGTAAAAAAACATAACTAGAAACTCCTACATTAATTGTTCCTGAATCACTGCTGAAAACGCTTAAATTTGGATTTAAACTACAAAAAGTAGTTTTCGCTATTCCTCCTTGAGCCTTGACTTTAACTACATCTGTAATCTTGTCACCATCAAAATCGCCATATAGATAATATTCGTATTTTTGTCCATATTGACTAAGTTCTGAATAAATATTACTTGTCCCAAAAGCCGAACCTAATGTATTTATTTTTTCTCAAATAAAATATCTATAGAATTCGTTATAGAATTAAAAGAAGCAACTTTTAGTTTTTCATAACTTTCACCATTTATAAATTCAACACCACCACCTTTTAAAAAGTAATCTTTATTAAAAAATTTATTATTATCTAAAGTTTTTATAGAAACATTATGAAATGCACGAAAGGATTGATTTAAATCTGAGTATAATTCAGTAAGTTGATTGTTTTGACTATTAATTTTATAAATACGCATCCTAGTATTAAAATCTGTAACAAATTCAATTTCTCCATCACCGTTAAAATCCCCTTTAATGATGTTTGTATTTAGGCTATCATATAAAAAATTAGCTCCTTTACTACTATAACTAATTTGTTGATTTATACTAGTTTGATTTTGATTATAATTAAAAGTTATAGGATTTAAATTTTTAGTATTATCACCCGTTTTTTCTTGAAAACTTTTTAATCTTTCATACCCTGTTGAAGTTAAATCATGAGTTAAATAATAGTTCCTGAATGGTATTCCATTTCCAACCACTTTTATTTCGCTTAAAACTTTATTTCTTTTACGTTCGCTACCCCAAACATAATAACTATCTTGTCTAATCTTATCTTTATAAATAAATTCAACTTTATTTATACCTTCATTTGTATCACTACCATATTTTATGGCTTTCACTAATACATTCCACTCATTTAAAAAACTTGAAGGATAATATTCATAAGCTATTTTTAATCCTTGCGGGTTTTCCCATCTTTGTGATTGGCCATTCTATTAATGATATTTCTGAACTTCCATTTTCTATATAACCATAATATGCTACATTTCCATTAGGGTATTCAACTTTAAAATAAGTATTGTAGCCCCATCCATGTGTTAAATAGGAAATTTTCACATTAGAAAATTTTCTGTTTCATAAGTAGATCCAGTTTGTCCGTATGTACCCGTTTTAAGTAT
>JAAURU010000299.1 GCA_012032075.1 Flavobacterium sp. | reverse complement strand
ACTTTTGAAACCATAAAAGAGAATTATACCATAGGTGATACTCTGAAATAGTTGGAAATGCCAAAACATTAGCAGGAAGTAATCTTACTAATGCGAAAGTGAATTATACCATTTCCAAAAGAATTTATACCAAAAAATATATCGAAAACTTAACAAAGAGAAAGTATAATTAATTCAGTTGAACTAGATACAAAAGGCAACTTTATTATTACTTTGATTGCCAATGATAGTTTAGTTGAAAACAACGACATTAAAGAAATAAATTATACTATTGAAGCTGAAGTTATCGATTTGAATGGCGAAACAAGAACCGCAACAAAACAAGTAACTGTTGGTAATAAAACCTTAAAATTAAATATTAATACTAATCCCATTTTATATAAAGAAGACGAAAACCAATTAACCGTTTCTACTACAACATTAAATAATTATGCTATTAATGCAAAAGGAGAAATAAAAGTCTATTATATTGAAAAGGAACAATTTCTAAAATCAAGACTATTTTCTATTCCAGAAATTCAGAATATAGCTGAAAAAGATTTTAGAAAATTATTCCCAAACGAACCTTTCGATGAGAATGACTCCAAAACAAAGAAAATACATATAAAAACAGTTTCTTTCGATACAGAAAATAACAAAACTGTTTCATTAGATTTTTTAAAGAAATTAGAAAAAGGAAGTTATGAAATGGTTGCCACTGCTTTGGATAGACAAAAAAAATGAAATTGAAACGTCTCACTCATTGGAGTTAAAATCAAGAAAAGAAATTTTTGAAGAATCCGTTTTATTTACATTTAAAGATATTACCGATGTAAAAAGTGATTATTTTGAATTCGAATTTCAATCGGTTATTACAGATTTAAGTGTTTTCTCAAGATCTTACATTGGTAAAGAATTAAATAATGAATTTGTTGTCCAACTTATAAATGGCATTGGTACACTAAAAATTAAAAAAAATACTGATTCGAAAGAAAACTTTTATTTTCATTTTTCAACTCGTTATGACAATGAAACTTTTGAAAAAGAATATGAAATCTCAAAAGAAGAAATAGCCAAGAAATTAGAATTTGAAATTATAAGTCTTCGCAATAAAATAGAACCAGAAAGTAAGGAAAGTTGGTCGTTTAAAATACTCAATCAAAAACTAAAAACAGAAGTTTTAGCCAGTATGTATGACAGTTCGTTAGATCAGTTTACCCAAAAAGAATGGGATACAAATTTGAATTTTAGCACTAATTATTCTAGACCAAATTACCCTCGTTATTATGAAGATAAATTCAAATACATCTATTTTAATAAGTTTGACCAAAGCATAAAATATTATCAATATTACATAAAAAACCCAAAGTTAAATACGTTTGGTTTCAATTTTAATGATGCTTATAGTAAATATGCGCAAGAAAAATAATTTAAAACAAATTGCACAACTAGCTGAAGTTCCAAAAAATGCAAAATTAATTACAGGAACTATTGTTGATAAAACAGGAACACCCTTACCTGGAGTAAATATACAAGTACAAGGAACAAATAGAATAACAACTAGCGATTTTGATGGCAACTTTAGTATTCAAGCAGAAGCCAATGAAATTTTGACTATTTCTTACTTAGGAATGATTGATGAATATTATACAGTAAAAGGAAAAAATGACACTATCAATATTACATTAAAAGAAGATAGTAATGCATTAGAAGAAGTTGTGGTTGTAGGTTATGGAATGAAAACAAAAAAAGCAAGTTATACAAGTGCTGTTCAAATCATATCACAAAACTCAATAGCTGATGATGTTCCTATTCTAGAAGCATTGCAAGGACAAGTAGCTGGAGTAAAAGTTACAGGAGCTGCTGGAAATTCTCAAAGGATAATAATAAGAGGAAGCTCATCAATTTCTGGAAATAATGAAGCTTTAATTATAGTAGATGGTGTTCCAATGAATACAGCAGATTTTGCCAAATTTAAAACTAGTGAAATTGAAAGCTTCACTGTTTCAAAAGATGCTTCAGCAGTTGCTTTATATGGATCAAGAGCTTCAAATGGAGTAATTATCATCACTACAAAAAAAGCATTACAAGAACTTACACAAGTAAAAACTAGAACTAATTTTAATGAAACCGCTTTCTTCTTTCCACAATTACAAACTGATGAAGAGGGAAAAATAAGTTTTAATTTCACTTCTCCAGAATCTTTAACGAGATGGAAATTGCGTTTATTAGGTCATAATAAAAACTTTGAAACAGGATATTTTCAAAGTGATATCGTTTCTCAAAAAGACATTATGGTCATGCCAAATTTACCACGATTTGTAAGAGAAAAGGACATACTTACTATTGCTGCAAAAGTAGTAAACATGACAAACGAAACCAAAACAGGTCTTGCTATGCTTCTTTTATTTGATGCAACCAATGGAAAAGCGATTGATAGTATAACTTTAAACCAAAACAACAGAAAAGATTTTATTTGTAAACCAAAAGAAAGTGTTTCGGTTTCATGGACAATCACAATTCCTGAAAATTTACAAGGCTTACAATACAAGATTGTAGCTAAATCAGGTGCTTTTCAGATGGAGAAGAAAATATTTTACCTGTTTTGAGTAATAAAATTTTAATTACTGAAAGTATTCCACTTTGGGTAAGAGAAAATAGTAAGAAAGAATATGTATTTGAAAATCTAAAAAACAACACTTCAACTACTTTACAAAATCATAGTTTCACCTTAGAATACACAACAAATCCTATTTGGTTAGCGATTCAATCCTTACCATATTTAATGGAGTTCGAACATGAATGTGCCGAACAAACTTTTTCACGTTATTATGCCAATACTATTGCAAGCGAAATTGTTACCAAAAATCCAAAAATAGCAACTCTATTTGAATCATACAGAAACGAAAAAGCTCCAGAAAGTAAACTCGAAATCAATCAAGAATTAAAATCGATTCTTTTAGCAGAAACACCTTGGTTTTTCGATTCATCTGATGAAGTAGAAAAGAACAAACAATTGGCTTACTTATTTGATTTGGCTACTTTAAAAAACAAACAAGAGCAAACTTTAGAAAAACTAGAAGCCAAATTATTACCTTCTGGAGGATTTCCATGGTTTGATGGTGGTAATGAAAATCCGTTTATTTCCCAACATATTTTAGCAGGAATTGGTCATTTGAATGCTCTGTTTCCAAATGATAAAACAAAATATAAAAAGATTGTTACCAAAGGGCTTCCGTTTTTAGACCAAAATTTCATCAAACAATATGAAGACAAAAAAACAATCTTCAGAAGTTATTCTTATTATGACATCCATTATCTATACATGCGAAGTTTCTTTTTGAAAGAACACCCAGTTTCAACAAAATTAGATTCTATTCTTCAGTTACAATTAAAAGAAGTTAAAAAGAATTGGCTAACTTATTCTTTATATCAAAAAGGACAATTGGCTTTAATTTTTAATCGTTTTGGTGATGTTGAAATGGCTAAAAAAATGATAATGCATTTAAAAGAAACCGCTTCATTGAATGAAGATTTAGGCATGTATTGGATAGAAAATACTAAAAGTTGGTATTGGTATCAAGCTCCTATCGAAACACAAGCTTTATTAATTGAAGCATTTAATGAAGTGACCAAAGACTCCAAATCGGTTGATTTAATGAAGGTTTGGTTGTTAAAAAACAAGCAGAATAAAAATTGGGCAACCACAAAAGCTACAACAGAAGTCATTTATGCTATTTTATTACAAGGTAACGATTGGACTGCTGTTAAGGATAAAACTAAATTTAAGATTGGTAATGAAAAACTATTAAGTGAAAAACTTTCTACAAAAGAAAATGAAGCGGAAACTGGTTATATCAAAATTAAATGGAATGCTGATGAAATTTCAAATGATATGGCAAATATCAGTATTGAAAACAAATCAGATGTTCCTAGTTATGGTGGAATCTACTGGCAATATTTTGAGAATTTAGAAAACATAAAAGAAAGTACAAATACGGTTTTAAACATTAAAAAAGAATTGTTTAAAAAAGACAAAACAGGAACAGGAAACGTTTTTAAAAAACAATAGAAAAAGACAATTTAAAAAGTTGGAGATGTAATAACCATTCATCTAATCTTAAAAGCAACTGAAGACATGGAATTTGTTCATTTAAAAGATTTAAGAGCTTCCTGTTTTGAACCATTGGATGTTATTTCAAAACATGAAAGTAAAGATGGTTTGTATTTTTACCGAAGTACAAAAGACGTTGCAACTCATTTTTTCTTTGATAAAATAACAAAAGGGACTTATGTTTTAGAATATGATGTTCGTATAAATAACTCAGGAAATTTCAATGATGGCATTTCAACTTTACAAAGCATGTATGCTCCTGAGTTTTCTGCAAATTCTAAAAATAGTATCATAAAGGTTACAAAATAATAATTTTAACAATTTAGAGTTGGCTTATTTTTTCTTATATTTGAGTATTAACAAATAAACTACTAAAATTATGGGATTATTTTCATTTGTAAAAAATGCTGGTGCTAAACTATTTGGCAAAAAAGAAGAAGAAGCTCCAGTGGAAGAAAAAGCGGTATTAAAAGCAGGTGCTTTATTAGAACATGTAAAAGCATTAGGTTTAAAATACAAAACTATTAAAATCAGCCTTAAAGGTGATAACGTCATGGTTGAAGGAGATGTTGAAGAACAAGAAGATGCAGAGAGGATTATTTTAGCAATTGGAAATGTAGAAGGAGTTGATACTGTTGACAATCAAATGAAAGTTATTGCCCCAGAACCAAAACCCGAAGCTCTATTTTCATACCGTTGAAAAAGGAGAATGGTTAATCTAAAATTGACCAAAAATAT
>JAAURU010000298.1 GCA_012032075.1 Flavobacterium sp. | reverse complement strand
AAATTATAAGGGTTTTCATCCTCATACATACTTCTTCTTGGCATTTTGGACAACTTCCTGTTAAAATGCTATTTAATTTCAATCCTTTTTTAACATTTGCAAATATTTACACAAAGGTAAAAGTATTAACTAAATTAGTAAGTAACATTCATTACAAATAGTTTAGTATTTTGTCTTTCAATCAAAATAACGAGCTTAAACTTTTAAACTCATAAACATTTAAACTTTTTTTAATGTTAAACATACATAATTTATCGGTTTCATTTGGAGGAACTTATCTTTTTGAAGAAGTAACTTTTCGTTTAGGTTCTGGAGACCGAGTGGGTCTTGTAGGAAAAAACGGGGCAGGAAAATCAACCATGTTAAAAATATTAGCAGGTGATTTTAAACCCGATTCTGGAGTGATTGCTACTGAAAAGGAAGTTCGAATGGGATTTCTGCGTCAAGATATTGATTTTGAAGAAGGAAGAACGGTTTTGGAAGAAGCCTATCAAGCCTTTAGCGAAATCAAGAAGGCAGAATTGCGAATCGATGAAATCAATTATCAATTAGCAACTCGAACAGATTATGAAACGGCTTCTTATTCCGAATTAATTGAAGAATTAGGGGAAGTAACCCATCACTATGAAATATTAGGAGGATACAATTATGTAGGAGATACTGAAAAAATCTTATTAGGCTTAGGTTTCAAACGGGAAGATTTCAATAATCTCACCAGTACTTTTTCCGGTGGATGGAGAATGCGTATTGAATTGGCTAAATTATTATTGCAATCAAACGATATTTTATTATTAGATGAGCCAACGAACCACTTGGATATTGAAAGTATCATTTGGTTAGAAGGATTTTTACGCAATTTCCCAGGAGTTGTCGTTATTGTGTCTCACGATAAAATGTTTTTGGACAATGTTACCAATAGAACCATCGAAATTTCCTTAGGAAAAGCTTACGATTTTAATAAACCTTATTCGCAATATTTAATACTTCGTGAAGAAATTCGCGAAAAGCAATTGGCAACCCAAAAAAACCAAGCGAAAAAGATTGAAGAAACCGAAAAGTTAATCGAGAAATTCCGTGCCAAAGCTTCTAAAGCATCGATGGCTCAATCGTTAATCAAGAAATTAGATAAAGTGGAACGTATTGAAGTCGATGAAGACGACAATTCTGTCATGAATATTTCTTTTCCAGTTTCACAAACTCCTGGTAGAGTAGTAGTAGAAGCGGAACATGTTACCAAAGCGTATGGTGATAAAGTAATTCTAGAAGACATTTCACTCTTAGTAGAAAGAGGAAGTAAAATCGCATTTGTAGGTCAAAACGGACAAGGGAAATCGACTTTTATAAAAGCGATTGTGAATGAATTCGAATACAAAGGAGATATAAAACTAGGTCACAACGTACAATTAGGCTACTTTGCCCAAAACCAAGCCGAATATTTAGACGGAGAGAAAACACTCTTAGACACCATGTTAGAATCGGCTTTAGATTCAAATCGTTCTAAGGTGAGAGATATGTTAGGTTCATTTTTATTTAGAGGCGATGATGTAGAAAAGAAAGTCAAAGTACTTTCAGGAGGTGAACGTAACCGTTTAGCGCTTTGTAAGTTGCTATTACAGCCTATTAACGTTCTTTTAATGGATGAACCAACGAATCACTTAGATATTAAGTCTAAGAACGTTTTAAAAGCTGCTTTGGCAAAATATGAAGGAACCTTATTGTTAGTTTCTCACGATAGGGATTTTTTACAAGGTTTGGCAAACGTAACGTACGAATTCAAAGACAAAAAAATCAAAGAATACATAGGCGATATTAACTTCTTCTTAGAACAACGTAATGCTAATGATATGCGTGCTTTTGAAACAAAAGACGTTCCTAAAACTACAAAGCTTGTCACTTCGAGCGAAGTCGAGAAGAAAAGCTTATCGTATGAAGAACAAAAGAAACAAAAAGCATTGCAAAATAGATTAAGCAAAGTTGAAAGCCAAATCAAACAATTAGAAATTGACATTCAAAAAGACGATAAAGAATTGGCTTCCAACTACGACAAACTAATCGAAAACGTAGCCTTCTTCACAGCCTACGAAAAGAAAAAGAAAGAACTAGATCAGTTATTAGAAGATTGGGAAACCGTGCAAGAAGAGATTGATAGTTTAAATTAGTGACAAGTGATTAGTCCATAGTGATTAGCTGTACACTGCGACTGAACACTGACCACTGCGACTGCGACTGATCACTAAACACTGACCATTTTCCTCAGAAGCTAATCCAGTTCTCCATTACAAGTTTTTTAAAAAACCAGCACAGTTTTCTAAGTCCTTCAAAAGAGCTTTCTTTTAGTTCGCTTTTTGAAGACAAGAAAACTAGCACTCCTTTTTCAAAAAGCTTTCCATTACTATCTGGGCTAGGGAATAGTGTTTTAAAGACGATTTTTTGGCAAAGAAACAAAGTATTTCAAAACAGCTCTTAGAGAAGTAAAAATGGCATTAGTGTATATTTCCAATCAGAGTATAAAAAACACACACAGAGTAGTATAAAGTATTTTCAGAGTAGTATAAAGTATTTTCAGAGTAGTATAAAGTATTTTCAGAGTAGTATATTATTGCATCAGAGTAGCAAAAACACCATCAGAGTAATATAAAATACTTTCAGTGTAATACAAAATATAAATTGAGTTGTATGAAATGCTATCAGAGTAGTATATTTCTTTATAAGAGTAGTAAAAACACAATCAAGTAGCAAAATGTTTAATAAAACTATTTTAAACTACTATTTACTCTCTTTCAATAATTTTTCAAACAATTTTGTTTGCTGTACAAATAGGTTCGATATTTTATTTTGATTGTCCAATAAAGAATTTACTATTTCAGGAGAATTTGTAAAATTTATAGTTGAGTTATTAGGATTTATAACATAATTAGAACCTTTAAATTGAGCATTAGAAAAATTTACATTAGACACATCTTCAAGTAAGGAATAAATGTCTGTTTCATAAAAATCACAAATTTTCATTAAATTATCAATACTAGGTTTAGATTTATTATTTTCCCAGTTAACCAGTGCTGTTTTTGAGATTTCTAATTCTAAAGCAAGTTGTTCTTGAGACAATTTTTAGCTTTCCTTAATGAATGTAATTTTTCACCTAAAATCATTACTATTATTTTTTTGCTAAAGTAGAAAAAATAAACTTTAGTTACCAAAAATAAATAATTGTTGTATTTTTTTGGAATAGCAATTATTTAAGTTTGTGTAATAAAATTCCATTTAATTCGTTTTGAAATTAGTGCACAAATTTTATAAATGAATTAAAGTGTTTATGTTTAACAAATAATTATATTATGAAAAATTTTAAAAAACTTTCAAGAGAAGAATTAAAAAGTGTTTTTGGTGGTCAGGCATGTACTTTAACTGTAAAACAATCAGATGGCTCATATATAACTTACAGCGGAACTTGTGATCGAAAGGTTACTATGCACTATGACTCTTTGAATGATAGTTATTATTCATCTGTTGGTCCTTCTTTTTGCAATACTGGAGATGGTGTAGCGCACACTTTAACATCAAACGGTGGTAAATCTAGATGTTAATAATCTGTTTTAGGAGAAATATTATATTTCTCCTAAAATTTTCATGAATTAGTTTTTTTGATTAAATGAAAAATTGTATTTTTTTCTAACACTTGTTGTATTTTTATTAATAAGTGTTTCATGCTCTCAAAATAGAGAGAATAATATACTAATTGGAAACCTTTCAAACCTTCCAATGGTACTATGTATTTGTCTGAGGAGCAATTTTTTAATAAGATTGATAGTGTAAAAACGGTTAATGGTAAATTCGATTTTAAATATAAAAACAAACAGAATAATGAACCCAGATATCTTGTTTTGAATCATATAGATGAAAATGGAATATTTAGATTTATTGGCTTCTTGACTAATAGTAAATTTAAAAACTCTAAATATGACTCAAGTTCATTTTTGTCTGATTCTTTGATTGAAATTAATGGTTCTTTATTAGATAAAACACCAAAAGGGTATAATTTTAATGATAAGTCAAAAATGATGACAGTTTCTAATCAAATAAAAGCTGGTTATCAAACAAATGCAATGTTTCATACTGATGGTGATTTATTCAGTGAAATTGATAAAACTTCTTATAAAAAAATATTAAATAAAATAAAGGAATACCCTAACTCATTTCATTTACTTTATCAAATTAACAACAATAGGAATAGTTTTTTACCAGATCAAATAAATCAATTTTTAAATACTTTTAAAGGTGACATTACAAAAAGCGAAAACTTTTTTAAAGTTAAAAAAATATAATAATAAAAGAGAAGAGGTTAGTAAATCTACTTCTCCAGTTTTATTAGATTCTAATGGAGAAAAAAAGTCGGTTTTAGATACTACTTTTGATAGACATTTAGTCGTTTTTTGGGCAAGTTGGTGTGGACCTTGTAGAGAGGAAATACCTTCTTTGAAAAAGATGTACGAAAAATATAATACAAGTATTGATTTTGTATCTATATCAACTGATTCTAATACTACTGCATGGGAAAAGGCTCTTGAAAAAGAGAATATGCCATGGAAACAATTTATTGTTAATGAAGATTCTAAAGAATATGAAGGTGTTGAGATATTCTTTCAACTAAGTAATTCCATACCTTATTCTGTTTTATTAGATAAAAATATGAAAGTGTTAAAATCGAATGTAGGTGTAATGACAGATACTGAATTAGAAAAATTTATTCAGATTAAATTTTTTTTCATTAAAAAAGCATGAATTTATTTTATAATAAACTTAAAATTTCTAAAGAAGAATTTTTTATTTCAATT